>JAIVHN010000180.1 GCA_020201015.1 Spirochaeta sp.
AGTCGTGAGTGTAATTTCCAAAGAAAAAGAAGGTGTTCATGATGGTCGCTCCTTGCATTGTTTCTGCTGCTGTACTGAGGTTGCCAAATCCGCCACGGTACTTGCGCACCGCACGACAAGCACAAGCTACCGCTAAACCGAAACAAGAGCAAACGGAATCATCTTGTCCGTCAGGGAGCCTGCGGCCAGTTTACACTTGCCTTTTGCAGTATTTGTCTGCATCTTATATAGGGTAAGACGAATATAAAAGGAGAAAGATATGACAAAGAATGTAGGAAAGGTTGATAAAGTAATTCGCATCATCGCAGGCGTTGCGTTGGTCGCGGTAGGTATAGTCCTGGGTGGTGCCTGGTGGGCGGCTGCAGCGGTTGGAGCGGTACTGCTCTTCACCTCCGCAACAAGTTTCTGTGGGCTCTACACCTTACTGGGCGTGAACACCTGCAAGGTAAAAAACAGCAACTCATAAGCGTGAGTGCCGGGGGTTGGGCCCAAAGTGCCAAGCCCCTGGTCCCGCTACCCGACATCGATCCGACATCACCCCTACCCGATATCGCCCCACTGCCTAAATAATGAGCCACGGAAAAAGAATTGGTAGATAGACAATGAGCAGAAGCACAACAACCAGTCCGAGCATGTACGGCAGTATAGCCCTTGTAATCCTTTCCATAGACAAACCGGTAATAGATGAGGCTACGTAGAGGTTAATTGCCACGGGCGGCGTGATCATCCCTATGGCGAGGCCGACGACAATGATAAGTCCAAAGTGAACGAGGCTCACACCAAGCTGGTTCATGAGCGGCAAAAAGACCGGCGTGAGAATAATAAGTGCCGATGCGGTCTCGATAAAGATTCCTGCCAGCAGTATGAGAACAGTGACCAACAGTAACACGACCGCCGGTTCGGTTGACAGCGAAAGCACCGCCGCTGCAATCTGCCCGGGAATGCCCCAGTTGGCCAACACCCAGCTGAGAGCCGCCGAGGTGGCAATGATGAACATGATCACCGACATCGTGGTAACCGAGCGTACCATTACTTGGTAGAGATCTCGCAGTTTCATGTCGCGGTAAATCACCAGTGAGACAAACATGGAGTACACCACCGCCACCACCGCAGCCTCGGACGGGGTGAAGTAGCCTGAAAAGATACCGCCGAGGATAATGACCGGAGTCATAAGTCCCCAGATTGCATCAACAAAGGTCTTGAGGATGTTTCTTAAGTTCGGGCTCTTGCCGGTTGGGTAGTTACGTTTTACCGCCTGCACTATTGCAATGCCCACCAAGGCCAGTCCCATGAGCAAGCCCGGAAAGAAGCCGTTCAGGAAAAGCCGTGCCACCGACTGCTCGGCAATGACGGCGTAAATGATCATGGGTACCGAGGGTGGAATAACCACCCCAATGGTACCGGCCGAGGCAATGAGTGATGCGCTTGAGGCTTCATCGTAGCCTTTACGTTTGAGTTCGGGAATGAGCGAGGAACCAACCGCAGCGGTGGTTGCCGCCCCGGACCCGGAGATCGCGGCAAAGAACATGCCGGCCAGTACCGCCACGACCGAGAGCCCACCCTTGAGAAACCCAAAAATGGAGTCGGCAAACTCAACCAGTTTCTCAGAGACCTTGCCCTTGGCCAGCAGATCCCCAGCAAGAATAAAAAAGGGCACCGCAATAAGGGCAAAGCTGTCTGTCCCGGCAAACATGCGTTGGGAAACCATGAGCAGGTTAATCTCGCCCAACCAGAGGGCAATCATTGAGGTAATACCAATGGTTATTGCTACCGGTATGCCTAAAAGCATGAAGAGCAGAAACGACAGGAGAATGAGCAGGCCCATCTGCTTACCCCTCCCCTACCGCAGCTGGTCTGCCAAACAGCAGTTGTACTAACTGATTCAGACAATGCAGCCCCATAACGGCCAAGGAGATGGGCATGACCATATAGACCCACCGCATGGGCAGGCGAAGTGCGGCAGATAGCTGCCTGCTTTGCAGCGAGATGTAGTTCACCGTGGTCTGCAGCAGCAGGATAAAAAAGGCTAAGGCAATGAGCAGCGCGGCTACACGCACCGCCCGGCGCAGACGCAGCGGCACGGCATCAACGACAAAGGTCACGGCAATATGCATGCCGCGCCGGTACGCGAGCGTGGCCCCGAGAAAGGTTGCCCAGACGAGCAGGAACCGTGACACTTCCTCGGTCCAGGGTAAGGCCCTGAAGAACACTCGGAAAATAATCTGCATGCTGGTGGCAACTATCATTCCCACAAGCGCCGTCACGGCAAGCCGTTCCATAACCGCATCCAGTCCGGCGCAGAAATGGTCAAGCAACCTTACAAACCGGGGCCCCTGCTGCATAGTCTTATCTCAGCTCGGCCTGAATACGGTCGAGATACTCACCAAACTCGGCACCATATTGCGTATAGACACCTTCAATTTGATTCTGGAATGCGGCTACATCAGGATTCTCGATGACCTGCATGCCGTTGGCTTTCAGCGCTTCAAGCTGTTCGGCTGCCATGTCGGCGTTCCACTGTCGCTCGTACTCGGCGGCTTCTTGTGCGGACTCAGTGAGAATTTGCTGCACATCGGCTGGCATTCGGTTCCAGAGCCCCAGACCCATAACAATAAGTGCCGGTGAGTAGGTGTGCCGAGTCAACGAGAGGTACTGCTGCGGTTCGTAGAGGCGGAAGGAGTAAATGACGTTGATCGGGTTTTCCTGTCCGTCAATAGTACCCTGCTGAAGCGCGGTGAGCGTTTCGGTCCAGGCCATGGGCACGGTGTTGGCGCCAAGTGCCTGAAAGGTGTCAACGTACACCGGATTCTCCATAACTCGGATACGAAGCCCTTCAATATCGGCCGGTGTCTGCACCGGACGTACAGAGTTGGTGAGATTGCGGAACCCGCGCTCGGCATAGGCCAGGCCCTTGAGGTTTACCGTCTCAAGCTCGCGCAACAACTCCTGTCCAATAGGGCCGTCAAGGATCTGGTAAGCCTCTTCGGGAGTAGCAAATAAGAACGGCAACTCAAAGACCGCAATCTCAGGCAAGAAACCGCTGATGGGACCGTTCGTGATAACGCCCATGTCTACCGTTCCAAGTTGCATGCTTTCAAGCAGCGTGCGTTCATCACCAAGCTGAGCATTGGGAAAGATATTGATGGTGAGCTTTCCGTCTGTGCGGCTTTCCACAAGCTCTTTGAACTTCTCGGCCGCCACGTGAAAGCCGTCCTGCTCGTTAACTACATGCGCCAGTCGTACCGTCATGGGACTCATGGTCTCCAGGGATTCCGAGGCGCCCTCCGCCTGTCCGCCTGCAAATGCAAAAGATGCCATCATGGCAATACCGAAAAAAGTAGCAAGAATTTTTTTCATACCTGTCCTCCGTGTACGTCTACTTAGTTTTTACGTCACCTGTGTAAATTAAAATGAAAGGATCTTCAGTAAAACGGAAAAGGGTGAACTGGGTCAAGTGCCGGAGCACGACACAACGGTGTTGCCCCCGCCAGCGAGACCGCCTGCTACAGAGACACTTGACAGTTTGTATACCGATCGGTATATTACAGATATGCGGGAGCAACACAACAAACATCTAATCCTTGAGAGCGCACTTGCCTTGTTTACCGACCACGGCTACGACGCGGTTGGAGTCCAGGCGCTGTGTCAGGATTCTGGGATAACCAAACCGACACTGTACCACTACTTCGGCAGTAAGCAAGGAGTGTTGCAGGCGCTGGTATCCACCTACACCGACATCTTTCTCCGCGAACTCAGCGAGCCGTTACAGTACGCGGGCGACCTGCCGCAGAGCTTGGAACGGATCAGCGCCAGCCTGTTGTCGTTAACACACCGCTATCCGGAGGCGCTACGGCTCTTCCTTACGGTGCAGCACGCCCCTAAGAGCAGTGAAAGCCGCCGCGCGGCCGGAGAGTTTTTTGGCAAACTACGTGCACGCTTGCGCGAGTTGTTTGCAGCGGCGGCTATGGACCACGGCAACATGCGTGGCCGCGAGGATGCCTACGCTGTTTCGTTCCTGGCGACATTGCTTGGATACATCGACCTGGTGCTTGAGGGGCTTATTGAAGAAAGCCCGGATCTGGCACACCGCATTATGCATCAGTTCTCACACGGCATTTATTCGTAGAGATACATATTCGTAAAAGACAGGTTCACGAAGAACCATAGGAGACACACATGAACAATGAGAACAATCCCCGGCCCGACGCCTGGTTTGAAAACGCGTTTTTTTACCACATCTATCCATTAGGCTTCTGTCAGGCTCCCGAGTACAATACCACCGAGGCCGCAGGCTCACGTCTGGGCCCCCTGCACGAAGTCATTCCGCACCTTCACGAGTTGGGCTGCAACGCGGTCTACCTCGGTCCGGTTTTCGCCTCTCACAATCATGGCTACGACACCTCCGACTATTACCATATCGATGCACGCCTCGGTAGCAACGAGCAGTTTCGCGACCTGGTGGGGGCGTTCCATGCTGCCGAGATACGTCTGGTGCTTGACGGGGTGTTTAACCATGTCGGTCGACAGTTTTGGGCTTTCCGCGACCTGCAGGAGAATGGTGAGGCATCTGCCTACCGCGACTGGTTTAAAGGGGTCGATTTCTCCAAGCAGAGCCCCTACGGCGACGCCTTTAGCTACACCGCGTGGGAGGGCCACTTTGAGCTGGTGTCGCTAAACCACCAAAACCCGGAGCTGCGTCGTCACCTGCTGGGCGCGGTCGACTGGATGATAGACGAACTCGGCATTGACGGTCTGCGCCTTGATGTAGCGTACCTACTCCCCAAGGATTTTCTCCGCGAACTCCGTAGCCACACTCGAGCCAAACGTAACGACTTCTACCTGCTGGGCGAGGTGATACATGGCGACTACAGCGAGTATCTGGGGCCGGAACTGCTGGACTCAGTGACCAACTACGAATGCTACAAAGGCCTTTGGAGCTCACTCAACGACGGCAACTATCACGAGATCGTTCACTCAATTGGACGCCAGTTCGGAGACGGTACGGCGCCGGCGGGCCAGAGCAGTGCCGGGAACGGGCACTGGAGCGGCATCTCCCAAGGTCACCACCTGTACAACTTCGTGGATAATCACGATGTCGACCGCGCAGCATCTATTCTGGCTGACGAGAACTATCTGAACCCGCTGTATGGTCTGCTTATGACAATGCCGGGCGTCCCGTCAATGTACTACGGAAGCGAGTACGGTATAGAGGGCTCGATAAAGGCTGGAGGAGATGCGGCGCTACGCCCGGCTTGGAACGAAGTTGTGCGGCAGCCGCCTTCATCCGCGAGCTCGCAGAGGCCCGCGCCGCGTCACCTGCATTACGCTACGGATCCTACCGCACAGTTGTGGTTGCTCAGCGACAGGTAGCGTTCCTGCGTGAGGCCCCGGACGAAACAGTGTTGGTGGCGCTCAACTCCACCTCGGAAGCAGTGCAGCTCCCGCTCAAGGGCCTTCCGGGTCGGAGCATGACCAGCCTTCTCCACGACGCCGGCAAGATAGCCATAGCCGACGGCGCGGCAAAGCTGGACCTACCCGCCTACGGAACAGCGGTGCTGCACGTTCTTAGATGATAGGGCGTTCGACTCTGAGACCTCATGCGTATACGTTTCAAATACCTACCCCGTCAATGACATCGCCAAGGGGCGTGTAGGTCATGTCAAAAGCCTCGGCCACCCCTTGATACGTCAGTTTACCGTCGTAGGTATTGATACCGCGTGCGGTCGCGTTGTTCTTACGAACCGCCTCTTCAAGCCCTAGTTTGGCAATCTGCAGACCGTACGGCAGGGTCGAGGTCGTGAGCGCCTGGGTTGAGGTGCGGGAAACGCCTCCCGGCATGTTTGCCACGCAGTAGTGAACTACTCCGTCAACGGTGAAGACCGGATCGTCATGGGTCGTTGCCCGGGTCGTCTCTATGCAGCCACCCTGGTCAACGGCAACATCAACAATCACCGACCCCTTCTTCATTCGCTTGAGGTCCTCGCGTTTAATAAGGTGCGGAGCCTTGGCACCATGGATTAGAACCGCGCCGACAATCAAGTCGCTGTTGATGAGCACGTGATCCAAATGCGCGGCATTGGAATACAGGAGATGCACGCGGCCAGAGAAAATGTCGTCCAGGTAGTTGAGTCGCTCAATGTCGATATCTAAAATGGTCACATCGGCACCAAGACCAACAGCCATCTTGGCAGCGTGGGTACCGACAACCCCTCCGCCCAGAATCGCAACTCGACCCTTTTCGACACTCGGCACACCACCAAGAAGAACTCCGCGGCCGCCCTGGGGACGCTCGAGAAAGCGAGCCCCTTCCTGAATGCTCATTCGCCCGGCAATCTCACTCATAGGCCGCAGAAGCGGTAATGAGTGATTATCAGGTTCCACCGTCTCGTACGCGACCCCTTTGACCTTGCGCTCAAGCAGTTGTCGGGTAAGCTCCTCCTCGGCGGCAAGGTGTAGATACGTGTACAGGATCTGTCCGGCCTGCATAAGCGGGAATTCCTGCTCTTGCGGCTCTTTCACCTTGATCAGCATTTCGCTCTTCTGCCAAATTTCCTCGGCCGTACTGCAGACCTCGGCTCCTGCCTCCAGGTACTCGTCATCTTCGTAGCCAGCATCTATGCCACTTTCTTTCTGAACACGAACGCTGTGACCTGCTCTTACATATGCCCGGACACAGTTCGGCGTAAGCCCGACACGGTATTCGTGCCGTTTGATTTCCTTAACGGACCCAATTATCATGATTAAGCCTCCTCGGAATACCATGAGATACTTCTAGAGTCTCATGGAGATTGCTATCCGTCAAAGATCTTTTCTTGTTTCGTGTGTGTTTTTTCCGACGAGCTTCGAAAAGCAAAGGCGCGCTCGGAAGAGCGCGCCTTTTGTGTATCACGGCACGTGATCGATCACAGCACGCGATAGCTGCACATTTTGCAGGTTGTCCCTTCGTTCTTGAGGTAGTCGGTGTCGTACATGCTGAGTAGCTCCCAGGCGTCACGGTGCTCAAGCTCCACCATCCGGCGTCGGTAGCCGTAGTCTTTGTAGGCGCCCTCACGAATAGTGAAACAGATCACCCCACCGGGCCGGGTTACCCGCACCAGTTCATCAAAAGCGTCGGCATTAACATGTCCATAGGTAAAGGTGCCGGTGCACACCACCGCGTCGTAGGTGTTGTCGGCAAGATCCAGTGGCTTGCTCATGTCCGCCTGAATGTGTTTCCGGTAAATGCCTTTCTTCTCGGATTCCTCAAGCATTTCGCGCGAGTAGTCGAGTGCGTCCATAGTAGTATAGCCAAGCTTCTTAAGCTCCTCACCCACCAGGCCGGTGCCGCTGCCTGCATCTAGAATAACTGCATCGGTCTGATTTCCAAGGGCACGATCAAGCGCGCGGGCCGAGGCAATGTGTGCAACGTAGCCAAAAGCGCCCACAACATCGTTGTCGTAATCACCGGCCCAGGACTTGTAGGCATCCATCAGTTCATCGTGATTCTCGGCCGTATACACCTTGTCGAGTGTCTCGTTGTTACTAATCTGGTTTTTATCCATTTTTTTCCTCCGGTTGTGTCTACAAAAAAATACAGTCTTAAGGCTAAAGGCTCCCCGGGAAAGGGTCAAGGCGCGTGCATCGTCACGATTTGTGGCGCATCGCTGCCGGCGAGCGTACCGCATGCGAGTTCACCGATGACAAACGGATGAGTTGAGATGCTACCTTTGACGAGCGCTCTCTCCAAAAAGGGAATGGAGCAGCGGAAGTGATCCGCCCATACGGATGTGTCAACGAGAATCATCAGAGGAAGACCTCCGCCGCGGAATATCCTCGAAGTCCGGCATTGTTCCTCCAAGGCGCGCGAGACGCCGTGCGGCTTCGCGTTGGATCAGTGCTTCCAGTCCGTTCCGAATCAGTCGGGACCGTTCAGTAATACCGGTCAGCTCTTCCGCTTCCTTGAGAAGTTGGTCGTCGAGGGTGACAGTTGTTCGCATATGCTCCTCCTGCATTATAATATACACCATTGAACGCACTCAGAGAGGCACACTACAGCTAACGAAACAAGCCGCTTGACTTTCAGCCCCATCTCATGGCTTTCTTTTTCTCTGGAGACACTTATTTCTACACAAACAAATCCCGGCATACGCAACATAGCTATTATTGCCCATGTTGATCATGGCAAAACCACCCTTGTCGACGCAATGTTTCGGCACAGCGGCCTTTTCCGGGAAGGCCAAGAGGTGGACGACAGACTTATGGACCGCATGGACCTCGAACGCGAGCGCGGTATTACTATTGCAGCCAAGAACTGCGCGGTGAGCTGGAGCGATGTCAAAATTAACATCATCGACACACCAGGGCACGCCGATTTCGGTGGTGAGGTGGAACGAGCCTTGTCCATGGCCGACGGAGCTTTGCTCTTGGTAGATGCTGCTGAGGGGCCGCTTCCACAGACTCGTTTTGTACTGAACAAAACTTTAGAAGCAGGCCTCAAGATCATCGTGGTTATTAACAAAATTGACCGCAAGGATGCTCGCCCGCATGAAGTCCTGGAGGAAGTCAGCGAACTCTTTATAGATCTTGACGCCAATGATGACCAACTCGATTTTCCCATGGTTTACGCTATTGGACTCGAGGGCATTGCTAAACGCAGTCTTGACGCCCCCAACGAGGGCCTTGATCTGCTGCTCAACATGATCGTAGAGGAGATACCGGCTCCTGTGCAGCATCCCGACCGGCCTTTTCAGATGTTGGTAAGTGACTTAGGCTACTCCGACTATTTAGGTAGGCTGGCCATAGGCAAAACGCATAACCAGGCAGTGGCATCGGCCGCTGCGCTCATTCGAATAGATGCGGAAAACAAGATCAAACCGCTCAAGGTAAACAAGCTTCAGGTCTATGACGGGCTGAGCATAATCGAAGCACCTCGCGTAGAACCTGGGGATATCGTTGTGCTATCCGGACTTGATGAGGTGCACATTGGTGACACCATCTGCACCAAAGACTCACCTCAGGCCATGCGCCGCATAACCGTGGACGAGCCGACCGTAGCCATGCAGTTTCTCCGCAACACCGGCCCTTTTGCCGGACGCGAAGGTAAACACGTGCAAGCCACCAAACTTGGCGAGCGACTACATCGTGAAACTATGCAGAACGTTTCGCTGCGGGTTGAGGATGCCGACGATAAGGAAGGTTTTCTGGTTAGTGGGCGTGGCGAGTTTCAAATGGCCATACTCGTTGAGCAGATGCGGCGCGAAGGTTTTGAGGTATGTGTCGGCCGGCCCCAGGTTATTTTTCAACAGCGTGACGGTGTGCGTACCGAGCCAATTGAACGCGTCTACATCGACTGTGGTGATGGATACTCCGGCATTGTGACCGAGAAACTTTCTGTGCGGCGCGGACGCTTGGTCGGGCTTATTAATCACGGAAACGGACGGGCGCGACTTGAGTTCAGCGTTCCCTCACGCGCCTTGATCGGCTTCCGTGACGAGCTGCTCACCGACACACGAGGCACCGGCATTATGAATGCATACATTGAAGGCTATGAACCCTATCGCGGTGACTTTCCCTCTCGCTTCACCGGCTCGCTGGTCAGCGACCGACAGGGAACTGCGGTGCCCTACGCGCTCTTTAACCTGGAACCACGCGGCACAATGTTTGTCTCGCCAGGAGACCCTGTCTATGAAGGCATGGTCGTTGGAGAACACAACCGCGAAAACGATCTAGATGTAAATCCCTGCAAGACAAAAAAGCTCACCAACATGCGCGCTTCCGGTCGTGACGACAACGTAATCCTGACCCCTCCCCGGCCACTGACCTTGGAAGCGGCAATAAACTTCATCCGTGACGACGAGCTGGTGGAGATTACGCCACAGTCTATACGTGTTCGCAAACGGATACTCCCAATAGGAGAACGCAAGCGCAGCCACACCTAAGCGGCGTGGCTGCCAGCAAACGAGTCCTTGCATTGCGCGGCAACCGGCACTAGACACTACTCACAAAGAGTAGTGTCTAGTGATGTCTCAGCATAAAAAAATATTAATTGTCGACGACTCAGTTGTTCTCGGCAAATCATTGGCGTTGTTTCTCAATAAAAACGGATACATAGCCGAGGCGGTGTCTTCTGGTGAGTCATGTCTGCACCGGGTTGAGAACATCGAAATGCCAGACCTTATTCTTATGGATATTTAGCTGGGGCCCGGTGCCATGAGCGGGCTGGAGACCACACGCAAACTTCACGCGAATTTAGATATCCCGGTGGTTCTCCACTCCGCCTACAACGACCGCGAAACGCTCCGCAGCACGCAGTTCATGACAAAGTACGGCTATATCTACAAAACTCCGGGCAACCAGGAGTTTGTACTGGCGCACATAGAAATGGCGTTCAAGCTCATTGAGCGTGAGCGCATGTTTCGCGACCTCTCGGCTCATCTTCATCACAGCCTACGCACAGAAGCTTGCAGAGGCACTGCGCAACATGACCACCCGCCTCACCGAGGTCGTGACCAATGTGCAGTCGGCTGCCGAGAACGTGTCCTCGGGCAGTGAAGAGAGGAGGTCGTCGGCACAACCGGCGACCAGTACCTCACCTTTGCTATGGATAACGAACAGTACGCGGTGGATGTAGCTCATTCACAAACCGTACTGGAGTATGCCGAGATCAGGCCTATGATCATAGTGCTGGACACTCCCTTTGAGGACGGCCGCATTACCATGGGCGCTACTGCCGACAGCGTCAACGAGGTAGTCGATATTGAGCAGAGTTCCATAGAGAAGCCGCCCTCTATTGGTACCTCGGTGGACACAAGCTTCATTCAGGGAATAGGCAAGAAGGATGACGACTTCATTATTATTCTACGCTCCGCGCGGATCTTCCGCGACGAGGAACTGGCGGCACTGAACACAGAAGTAAGCACCTGATTGGAGCAAAAACGTGACCGCGCACGAAAACAGATTATAGCGGTGCAACATGTAGCAACCCGCACCCTAACCGGGTGCGGGTTCTGCCGCTTTAGAACGCCATACCTAACGAGACACTCCCGACAAACTCATTCTCAACTATGTTGTAGGCCATGTTAAACCCCAGCGCCGGTATAGCAACGCGCGCGAGATAGAGGCGGAATCCGGCCCCGGGGCCGTAAAACTCCTGCCACTCACCGTCAGGCTTATAACTACCGCCTTCTCCAAATCCCAGAAGCGTAAATGTGCCCCAGGAGCGGCTTAGGACGGGGAACTCGTACTCAAGGGCGGCCGCCGCTGCACGCGTGGCAACCGAGCCGCGCGAAGGAAGTGTGCGATACCCGGTACCGCCGAGGCCGGAGAGTTCGGTCGGCGGCTCGTTGCCAATGTTGCCGCTGGCGGCAATGAGGAGCTTGTGGCGCCCAAAGGGCGCCGCGGTGTAGTCCAGGCTGATAGATGCCGCGTCAAAGTGCTCTTCTCCACTGAGCGGGAAGCCGTGGCGATAGCGAATATTTGCGCTGGGGCCCGCAAAAAAGAAGGTGTTAAACCGCCGTGACTCGGCCTCCAGTGAGAACCCTTGTAGGTAATAAAGCGTTGAGTCGGGTGCGCGGAGTGAGTCGCTGTAGTCTGTATCTACATCGTTCCAGGAAATGGCCGCAGAACTGCTGAGCTCATAGGCGTCGTTCAGCTCGTAGCTAAGTCCGAGCCGACCGGACAGGCGGGTCTGCAGGAAACGCCGGTAGGCAGTTCCCTCGGAGAAAACAAATTCTTCCTCGCCACGCCCTCCGGAAAGAAAAATGCTTGGTTTAATGCTTCCCCGCTGCAAAGCACCGCCGGAAACGCCCAAGGTTCCGCTCCAGCTATCAAGTGCCGCGCCGTCGCCTTGTAGGGTGGTCACCGAGAGCAGGAAGGTGCCGCTTCCCAATAAATTCGACTCAATGAGGGCCAGCCCAGCGATCCAGCCCCCGTCACTATAGCCAGCTATGGGTAAAGGCAGCAGCGTCCACCTGTCTTCCAGTTCAAGCCTCAGCCGGTAGTTACCGTTCTCACTGGGAACAAGGGCAACCTCCAGATCGTTTACAAACAGGCCGCTGCGCAGTAAGCGTTCACGAACACGCTCAAGATCAACCTCGGCAACCGGAGCGGGTAGCTCCACGTCGATAATTCGCCGTATGGTTGCCTCACGGGTGCGCTTAGCACCTATCACCTCAAGCTCCTCTACAAGTTCCAGCCCTTCGGCATATAGCTGAGGCGGTGAAGCCACCGCAAAGATCGCAACACCGACGGCACAGACAAACAGCAACACACCTGAGCTTTTTCGCAACAACATGAACATAGACCTCATACAAAAGCTTGGACTGTGGGGAGCTACTTGAAACAAGCAACGCCAAAGAAAACGACACGCAAAGTTACTCAAAAACGGTAGGAAGTACCAAGCGCGTACTGAAGGTCCCAGACCACTGAGGCCGACTCGTTGCCCTTGTTCCAGACGTGCACAAGGTCCAGGCGGCCAAAGACCTTGAGTGAGCGCCACGGGTTCCAACCTGCTTCCACCCCGGTGCGGAGCCGGTCTTCCACGGTTCCGGATGGAGAGCGGCGGCCAAGCTCAAAGTCACCGGTTGAGTCTATGGTCGTATCAATGCCGATCTCACCCTGCCGCAGGTGCTCAATATCCAGCCTCACGTCAAAAGCTTCCGGCCGGTGATACCCAAAGACGGTGCTGAACACTACAACATCGCCCCCATAAGGATAACCCAAAAACTCACGGTGGGTAGCAAACCCGTAGCCATGCACAAACTCTCGCCGCAGAACCTTCATATCTACGATATCGCGCTGATACATATAGGTGTCCGAGTAGACACCCTCCAACTCATGATACAGGTAGCCCCGTCCGTAGGGGTGCGCAACCCTGTACCCAGCAAGGTGAGCCATTGCCGCTGGCTGCGACCCACCCTCAAGCGGCGCCTGAGCTTGGTAGAGACTGAACTGATACAGCAGAGTTACTCCGGGCAGGACGGCCGCCTCAGCCTCGGCAGACACTATGGCATTGAACATAGAACGGTTGTTGAAATTATGGAAGATGTAGGCCGGATTCAGCACTCCGGGATCGACCCCATCCTCCGCATCGGTCTGATACATGACGTTTTCGGTTATGGCAAAGGAAAGCCGGGGTACGGGTCGGAACTCAACTCGATGTCCGAGAAACATGCGCATTCCCTGCGGTGGCTCCTCGCTGTCGGTGGTGAACTCGGAGTGGTGCAGAAAAAGGTAGGTCGCCTCCACCTTAAGCCGCTCATGGTAGGAAACAAAGCGCAGTAGGTCGTGGTAGTCAAGGTGGTCATTCAGCACAAAGTTCCCGCTGCGCCCATGCCCCCACCGCACGCTTTCGCGCCCAAATGTAAGGTTCCAGCGGTCGCCGCCTGCCGATGCAAAGGCTCGGTACGGGGTCTCAAAAGCTACCTGGTCAAGCAGATGCAGATTGGTAGTGAGGTGCTTGTTGTAGAGCGGCTCGCTTGTTGCACTGTCGGTACTTTCTTCGTAGGCGTAACGGTTCTTGCGATACGCCACGTCGGTGTAGAGGTAGAACCAGTTATGGAGTTCCATCTCCAATGCAACGGTTGCCGCCGCCGCACGATCGGTGTACCCATAGACCCAGTCCGCTTCAACTGGGAAGTCGTCTGTGTTGGTGTGTCCGTAAGCCTCAAGAGCCACGGCGGCAGAAATGTCGGCCTGGTAGCTGTCGCCACGGACGGCCCGGTACTGCCGCTCATCCGCAAGCCGCTGCCGAATGCGCTCGACTGTGTCCCGGCCAGCCGCGGACAAGGAGCGCGCCTCGCGGTCTTGGTGAGTCTCAAGACGCAACAGAACGTGGTTCCACTCGTCTATGCTCCAGGGGCGCGAGCCGGAGGGCAGGGCAAGCCCGGCCTCGTTGTACAGCAGGTCGATACTGCGGTACAAGGAATCATTTACGGGAATAATTTTGGCATGGTTGTCTGGGCCGGAATCGTTTCCGGCGGCGTGGATGGGAGGGAGCACCGCCACGAGAACGGCCGCCAGGGTTGCGAGTATTCCGCACCTGCGTGAGTTCATATGCGGACTATGCACAGAGAATGTGATTTTATCAAGCTACGGTAGATGATCATGTAACTAAGTTGCCACACGGGAGCCGAGTTGCAACACCACGTAGCAATTATGAGCAAATCCTTCATGAATTTTACGTGAGCGCTTGATGGAATGGCCTCAGACTCCTATCCTTTAATGATGCACCTCAAATGTGCAAACATACACGTTGTACACCCATACAAGGAGATCGCAACAAGCATGAGGCAACAGAATCAACTACTAACCAGTCGAACCCAGGTGAAGCATCGGTATGCACTCATTCCAAGTGAGGGCGTTCCGTACTCGCGCCTCCCAGAATGGCCAGACGCGCTGGTGCAGGTGCTGGCTGGCCCGGCCCTCGGTGCCGAGTTTGTGGAGTATCACATAGAGTTGGAAGCTGGTGGTGAGGGTCTTCACCCGGCTGACGGTGAGATTGAACACTTCGTGTTTGTGCTGGACGGCTCGGCCGAGTTCACGTTGCTGCCAGGTGGGGCCGCAGGCAGCGGAGGCAGCGGCGAGGCCGCGACAGCTGGCGAGGCCGCCGACGCGGCCACCACAGCTTTTGGGCCGGGCTCCTACGCCCTTGTTCCGCCGTCGGTGGGTTACCAGCTCAAAGCCAGCACCACAACACGGCTGTTACTGCTGCGCAAACGTTACGAGCCAGCGCCGGGCGTTGCGGAGTTTGCTCCGCTCATTGGCTGCGAGTTGGATGTTCCCGGAGAGATGTACATGGACGACCCCGGCGCCGCGTTGCAGACGCTTATACCGGAGGATTTTGCCTACGATATGGCTATGAACATTTTCACCTTTCAGGTGGGCCACAGCCTGCCGGTTACCGAAACACACATCATGGAACACGGGCTCTACGTCCTTGACGGCAAGGGTGTGTACTACCTGGACGACAGTTGGATGGAGGTAGAAAAGACTGACTTCATTTGGATGGGCCCCTACTGCCCTCAAAGTTACTATGCCACCGGTCTGAGTCCAACTCGATATATTTATTACAAGAACCTAAACCGCGATATCGCGCTGTAGAACCCGCACAATCGCGCTGTAGAACCCGCACAATCGCGCTGGAGAACACCCAGCAGGCCAAGGAGCAACAGCATGGAAGAGAAAATTTACCGAGATGAGGATGTAGACCTCGCAGTACTGAATGGAAAGACCCTGGCCGTTATTGGCTACGGAATACAAGGCAAGGCGCAGGCGTTGAACAGTCGTGACTCGGGGTGCACCGTGATTGTCGGAACTCGCCCAGCAGCCGAAAGCCGCTCACGAGCCCAGGCAGAGGCCGACGGCTTTACGGTTTACGACTATGCCGAGGCGGTGCAAAAGGCCGATGTTTTGTTGATTGAGCTTGCCGACCCCGCGCAACCGGAAGTCTATGCGGCAGACATTGCCCCCCATCTCCGCGCCGGGCAGACCCTCTGTTTCTGCCATGGCTTTAACGTGCTGTATGGCGCCATTCAACCGCCTAAAGATGTTAACACGGTACTCTTTGTGCCGAACGCACCCGGTGCATTTGTGCGCGAGAAGTACCTCAAAGGCGAGGGCATTTACGGCTGTGTCGGCGTGGACAACGACGCCACTGGCAACGCCTTGGAGATTGCCTTGGCCATTTCAAAGGCGGTTGGCTCAACCCGCGCAGGGGTCGTGGAACTAAGTTTCCAGCATGAAACCGAAGGCGATAACTATGAAGAACAAATTCTCTACGGCGGCGTTATTCACCTGATGAAGCTCTGCTTCCAGACTATGGTCGACAATGGATATGCTCCGAGTTTTGCGTACGCAAAATCTATTCGCAGCCTACGCAGCGTTATTGATGTCATGGATGAGAACGGAATTGAAGACTACATAAGCACTCGCTCAAGTCGCACCTGTGAGTTTGCCGCACGCACCCGCGGGCCGCGGGTCATTAACGAGGACGCGGTGCGAGAGATCTTTGCAGAGACAGAGAAAGGGCTCTTTGCCAGAGACTGGATGCAGGAGTGGCAGCTTGGCATGCCGCAGATCCACCGCATGCGGCGCACTGCCGCCGAAAGCACCATGGAAAAGACCGGCAAGGAATGGCGGGAGCGCTTCGGCGTATGAGTGACACCTCGAACGAAACTTTGAACGACACATCACAGGCGCGCCTCCACCTAAGCGTGGAACGCCTGGGTAAAGACATAGAGTCCATTGCTGGCTTCTCGGAGAGCCCACCGGAGGTCGGCTACAGTAGGCCAACCTTCTCGGCGCCCTGGCGGCAGGCATACGACTACATCATAGAACAGGCCACAGAGATTGGGGCCGAGCACGTAGTAGATGCGGCAGGCAACCTGCATATACGGCATCCTTTGGTTGGCTGGGAGCGGAAAGTCTGGCTCTCGGGTTCACACCTCGACTCGGTGCCGTCAGGCGGTAGGTTTGACGGGGTGTCCGGCGTAGTAATTCCGCTTGAGGTCATGCGCCGCCGACCCGAGCTACCGCTGGAAATAGTTGTGTTTGCCGAAGAAGAAGGCACGACCTTTAACCTGGGTATGCTTGGAAGCCGCCTCTGGGCTGGCACGCTTACACCAGACACCATGACCCGCATTCGCAACCGCCACGGCAAGAGCGCGGCCGAGGCTGGCGCCACGCACGGGTTGGACCTGGCGCGGCTCACCGCGGCAGCTGCCGGGCAGGCGAACACCGTCGCAGGCGCTGCCCAGGGCCCGGCCAGCCCAGCCAGCCCGGCCGACGCCGCCGCCGGCGCCGCCGACTGGCGCTCCAGGCTGCAGCCGGAGCGCTACTACGGCATGGTTGAGGTACACCCCGAACAAGGCTTGGGCCTGTGGGACTCAGGCACACCTTTGGCCGCGGTCAACCGCATTAACGGCCGGCGGCAACTCAGTATTACCGTGACCGGACAGGCCAACCACGCTGGTTCAACCGGAATGACCGGCCGGCGCGACGCACTTGCGGGCGCGGCGGAAATGGTGCTGGCCTTTGAGCAGCTTGGCCAGGAGCTGGACCGCCGCCTTCCATATACCGTGCTCACCGTCGGCAAACTCGAGGCAACTCCTGGTGCGGTCAACGTTATACCCGGCAAGGTCGTGTTCTCACTTGACTTCCGCGCGCAGGAGGAAGAGCTGCTGCTGGAGGGAGAACGGCGGATCAACGAGATTGCGCGCACCATATCCGAGCGTCGCGGACTCGAGGTTGAGATAGAGCTCACCGAGCAGCTCAAGCCAAGTCCACTGTCGGAAGATATCTGCAGCCGTCTCCGCCAAGCCGCAGTTAGACAGGGTTTTGAGCTTGAGCTTGTACCCAGCGGCGCCCTCCATGACGCGGCGGTACTGGCGCATGTCATGCCTACCGCTATGATCTTTGTTGCCAGCCGAGACGGCATTAGCCACAACCCCGCTGAGTACAGCCGCATAGAAGACATCGCGCTTGCCGCACAGCTGCTGGAAGATATGATTGCAGATGCCGAGACAAACGCAACATGAGCAGGCAGCCAAAGACCCCAAAATCGGCCCTGCTGCCCTTAAGCCGTCTCAATAGCATGCCGGTCGCCGAGGCCCTGGAACATTGCGGCGGCTTCTTTGAGCACTCGCCGTGGATTGTGGAGGATGCGCTGCAGAAGCGACCCTTTGCCTCAGTGCATGAGTTTCACGCTGCGTGCATGCGTGTCGTACATAATGCAGATGTTGCACGCCAGCTCGAGCTCATCCGGGCACACCCGGACCTTGTCGGACGGCTTGCGCGTGAGGGCCGGCTGGGATTAGAGTCAACCCAGGAACAGGCATCCGCTGGACTCTCTGAACTAACGGAAGAGGAAATCAAGGCTTTTGAAACCTACAACTCCGCCTACCACGAACGCTTTGGGTTTCCGTTTGTAATCTGCGCTCGACGAAATCGCAAGGAGGCCATACTTGCCGCCTTGCCACAACGCTTGGAACAAACCAAAACCGAAGAGATCCGCACAGCCCTTGCCGAGATCGGCGACATTGCCCTACTCCGCATGGCGGATGCCGTACGGGAAGACACGTAGGACGGACAACCAAGAATACGGGACGAACAGTAAAACGGGACGGGACAAAAAGGAGTAATTATCATGGTTCATCTTCAGAGTAACTCATACGGGAAACAACGCGTGCGGCTTACCAAGGTCTTGCGTGGGGAAGCCCCGGATGGCTCACCGCTACACCAGGTGCAGGAGTATACGGTCCAGATTATGCTCCACGGAGATTTTGAGACTATCTACACTCAAGGCGACAACGCCAACTGTGGCCCCACCGACACCATGAAAAACACCGTCTATGCCATTGCTCGGCAGACATCCTTTAGCTCTCCGGAACAGTTTGGCCTTGCACTCACCTCGCGCTTCATTGACCACTTTCCACAGGTTCACGCCGTCGATGTAGATATCGCAATGAGTCGCTGGAACCGCATTGAGGTACAAGGGCAGGCGCATCCGTTTGCCTTCGTGAAGGAACATGGCCGACGCACTGCGGCGGTCACCCGCAGAAGGGCTGCAGGGCCGAGTGATCTCAGTGTTGCTGGTGGAGTTACCGGCGTAGAGGTCTTTAAGAGTTCCGGCTCGGCCTTTGGCGGATTCTTTCGCGATGAGTTTACCACCCTCGCCGAGACCGACGAGAGGATCCTTGCTACCACGGTTGATGCGGTCTGGAATTACATCCACACACCGGAGTTAGCGGCTGGCGACCTACCCTTCACCGAGGCATGGGACACAAGCTACCAGACAATAACCGAAGTCTTTGCAACCCACGAGAGCCCCAGCCTCCAAGCTACGCTCTTTGTGATGGGTGAGGAGATGCTCAAGCGCACCCCGACGATCTCGGACATTAGTTTCACTATGCCAAATCAGCACCATATGCTCTTTGACCTGAGCCCATTTGAACTCGACAACCCGGATGAAATCTACTACGGGACCGACTCGCCCTTTGGCATTATCACCGGCACGGTGTCGCGAAAATGAGCGGCAAACTAAGCACCCATGTTCTGGATACGGCTTCCGGGCGCCCGGCCGCTGGCGTTGCTATTGAGCTGTGGTACCTCGGCCACACGGTGAGCGCAGTAGTGACCGGAGCGGAACCGCACCCACTGGTCACCACGCGCACCAACTCAGACGGCCGCACCGACGCGCCGCTTCTCAGCGGCACGGAGATGCTCCCCGGCCGCTACCGCCTTGTCTTCTCGGTAGCAGAGTACTTTGCTGCGCAGGAACACCCGGACGCCGGTGTCTTCCTGGACAGAATTCCCATAGAGTTTCAGATTGCCGACGCAGAGGCTGGCTACCATGTCCCGCTGCTGGTCTCACCCTGGGCCTACAGCACCTACCGGGGCAGCTGAGCATGAGCGCCGACCTTGTGCTCCGTGGGGGCTATGTCGTACTACCCGACGGCGTAGAACGCGCCGATGTGTTCGTACATGAGGGGCGTATAGCCGCTCCTGGTGCCGCCGGTTCCGACACCAAAGAACTTGATGCCCGCGGCTTCACGATTTTCCCCGGCGTCATTGATGCACATGTGCACTTTAACGAGCCCGGCCGCACCGGCTGGGAAGGCATAGCTACCGGGTCGGCGGCGCTTGCCGCGGGCGGTGGGACCTGCTTCATAGACATGCCCCTGAACTCGGACCCACCCCTCCTTGACGGCCCGGCTTTTGATGCCAAGCACGCTGCGGCATTGGCGCGCAGCCGTACCGACTTTGCCTTTTACGGCGGCCTCACCCCCACCAACCTGGACAGGCTTGAGGAACTCGCCGACCGCGGTGTAGTCGGTTTCAAGGCCTTCATGTGCCCAAGCGGAATTCCTGAGTTTCAGCATGTCGATGTAGCCACCCTGCAGCGTGGAATGGAAACCGCGGCCCGGCTTGACCTCCCGGTGCTACTGCACGCCGAAAGCGCCGAGGTACTATCCGCCGCAGCCGCCGCTGTCGACTCCGCCGCAGCTGCCTCCCCTGCAGCTACAGCGGCCCCGGATGCAGTTCGCCGCTTCATTGACTCGCGCCCGGTCGACGCCGAACTGGGCGCAATTACGCGGGCGCTCTCGGTCGCCGCCGAAGCTGGTTGCCGAGTGCATATCGTGCACGTCTCAAGCGCTCGCGGTGTGGAACTCATACGGCGAGCAGTGGCCGAACGCGGCCTACCGGCAAGCTGCGAGACCTGCCCGCATTACCTGTACTTCAATGAGCTTAATCTCCAGGAAATTGGCGCCCGGGCAAAATGTGCGCCGCCGCTGCGCGACGAGCAAACTCGACGTGACCTACTAAAACGGCTCATTGCCGGAGATATCGATACCGTGGGCTCAGATCACTCACCCTGCCCGCCCGATCTAAAGGACGGGCTACCCTTTGAACAGGCATGGGGCGGCATTGCCGGGGTGCAAACTACGCTGCGGACACTTCTTACTCTTGGTGTTCCGGCCCACCGCATAGCACAACTCACCGCCGCTCGTCCTGCTGAGCTCTTTCGGCTTCCCGGCAAAGGCTCGCTGCGCGTCGGCAATGATGCAGACTTCACACTGGTTGAGCTTGACCACGAGGCGCCACTCAGCCTTGACGAGCTCCAAGATCGACACCGTAGCTCGCCCTATCTCAACCGCGCCCTCCGCGGCCGCGTGCACGCAACCTACCTCCGCGGGCGCCGCATTAGTGCCACAAGCCGCGGCCAGCTCATCCGCCCCCGCTGATCTGGCCTTGCTGACCCGCCCCCATTGATCTGGCCCCGCAGGCCTTGCCTGGGAAGGAATACTTGCAGGCGTTGGTTAGCAGCTCATTTATGATGATCCCGACCGGGATGAGCTTTTTCGAACTCAGGGTGAAATCTGCAATGTTCTTCTCGATAGATATATGCTCATACTCACGAAGCACCGCGACAAGGGAATCAATAAGACTCTCAATGTAGTCCCGAAGCGAAACCTACGGACTACGCGTTAGCGCAGGAAGCCTTACCAGAGCACAAGACTCACATAGCACACAAAGATTTTTTTGACCCTCAGGTTTGCTCTAGATAATCCCACAAAACTAGTATTATCTCATGCAAACCTGATACTCGCGCATGAATGAGGTTTGATATCCGCACCATTGACAGCCCTACCCAAGGCCTAAACCAAAAAAAGCCTGCCCGGCGACTTTCGTCACCAAGCAGGCTTTTCGGGCTGGGCGGATTTGAACCGCCGACCCCATGTCCCCCAGACATGTGCGCTAAACCCCTGCGCTACAGCCCGTTTTGTGAGAGGTGAAGGTAGCATGTGGGGCGCCGCTGTGTCAACGCGGGCTCGCGGGTGTGGGGACCTGCCGTGTCAACGTTAGCTCTGGGCCGACAAGAAGGCAGAGAACGCCTCGGGGACAAGCGGCTTGCTAAAATAGTAGCCTTGTATTTCTTTGCAGTCGCGCTCAACTAGAAAGTCTAACTGTTCCTTTGTCTCTACGCCCTCGGCCACTACTTCCAAGCCAAGGCCGTGCGCCATGGCAAGCATAGAGCTGACTATTTCTGCATCGTCATTGTCCACAGTAAGCTCGCGGACAAAGGACTGATCAATCTTAATGCGGTGAATAGGAAGCTTTTTCAGGTAATAAAACGATGAGTAGCCGGTACCAAAGTCGTCTATAGAGATCTGCACACCGGTGTCGGCTAAGGCGGTCAACTTGTGAGCCACGCGCTCAAACTCGTCAAGCAGGGTGGTCTCGGTGATTTCCAGTTCCAGGTTCTGTGGGGGTAAGCCGGTCTCGTCGAGGATTGCCAGTATTCGCGCGACTACATCGGAATGCCCTACGTGTCTGGCAGAAAGATTCACCGAGATGCGCAAGTTGTTAAAGCCGCTGTTCAGCAGTGGAAAAATATACTGACAGGACATGCGCAGGACGTCTTCGTCTAACCTTGAAATGAGTCCCGACTGCTCTGCAATAGGAATAAACTCTGCTGGCGAAATTGACTGACCCTCGGAGTTTTGCCAGCGCACCAAGGCCTCGGCACCGTGTACCTTACCGCTCTTGAGATCCAACTTGGGTTGAAACACCACGGTGAGCGCATGCTCATCTACCGCCCGGCGCAACTGCGACTCAAGCATGAGCCTTTGGCCCGCGCCAGCATCCATTTCCGGCAGATAGAGCCTGTATCCGTCGCGCCCGCCGCTTTTTGCCCGATACATAGCCAGGTCTGCCCGTTTAATAAGGGCCTCAGGCTCGGTACCGTCCTTAGGATAGTGCGATATACCAATGCTGCCACTGACAAATAGCTCGTGCTCGCGAATTTGAAATACCTTACTCAGGCTCTCGCGTATTCGCCTGGCCACCGAAACGGCTATATCAAGTTCCGGCGTCTCCTTAACCAGCACAACGAACTCATCTCCGCCTAGGCGTGCAATAGTATCTTCACTACGAATGAGGGTGGTGGCTCGAACTGCAACTTCCTGAAGAAGTGTATCTCCTACCGAATGGCCTAAGGTGTCGTTAATGTTCTTGAAGTTGTCCAGGTCGAAAAAGAGCACGGCTAGCTCGGTGCCATCACGTTGGGCATGCTGAATTGCCACATGCAGGCGGTCGTAAAACAAAATTCTGTTGGGCAGCCCGGTCAACGCGTCGTGCAGCGCCTGAAAGCGCATGTGGTCTTCTTTGAGCTTGTTGTCGGTAATGTCATGAAAAACACCCACAAAGTGCGTCGGGCCGTGATCGTGGTCGGTAATGGAGCTAATGCTCAACCATTCCG
>JAIVHN010000065.1 GCA_020201015.1 Spirochaeta sp.
GCCGTTATAGTGGTG
Organism: Spirochaeta sp.; assembly: GCA_020201015.1. Taxonomy (GTDB): domain Bacteria; phylum Spirochaetota; class Spirochaetia; order DSM-27196; family SLAA01; genus SLAA01. The sequence continues at coordinate 16 of JAIVHN010000065.1, forward strand.
CTGCCAGTTGCACCTAATGATAAAAATATAAGGCCACCAACGGCATTGCCAGCAAGGTTGGCAGTCTGAACACAGGCTCCTCGTACTGCCACCGCGGGACCAAGCGCCGACGCGGGCACAAGGTCCGGCAGAAAGGCGTCTGCAGCAGGCTGAAACGTAGCTTGGCCTATACCTACCAGTAAAGCAGTTAGCAGAACCGCCGCAATACCAAGCGCCGGGGTCGCATGGGCGGAGATAAAAAGAAGCATTGCTAAGGCAAGTAAGACAACCCCTCGTCCAGCATCCGAGACAAGTAAAATAGCCTTGCGTCCGCTCATATCGGCCAATGAAGCGGCAACTGGAGACAACACTACTATCGGGGCCAGGGATAGGAACTGCAGCAGCCCAAGCAAGGCGGCTCCCCCATCAAGTCCACGTATGTAGAGCGTCATCGAGAGCAAATAGAGGGCCACTGCCAGCTTAGAGAATACCTGTCCGGCAACCAGCAAAACTAAGGGGCGAGGTCGGATGATGCTCACGGGCGACTCAATGGTGAGAGTAGTGAAGCCCTTACACGTGGCGCACCTGTTGCGCTCAGGCCCAATAGAAAGGCTGAAAAATCATATGCGGTATTTTGGTGCGTTCTACGCGCAGCCGATGCCTGCGGTGCGTTGCTTTGCATGAACATGCGTTGTTCGGGGTGGGTTATGACAGTCTTGATTGCATCAATCCATTCCTCGGTGCGGTGCAGTTGGCAAAGGAAAGAGTCGTGGCCAGGGGTGAGAAACTCGGTGAAAGGGGCAGAGTTGGGCGCCGCCACTATACAGCCATAGGAGAGGGCCTCGGCAAACACAATTCCATAGGTTTCTGCCAGAGGAGCCATGATAAAACAATCGGCAACTTGATAGAGTTCATGGAGTCGCGCTCGTGTGGGTTGATTCTCAATAGTGACGCGATCCTGAACTCCTGTGTCGTGTAACTTGCTGGTGAAGGCGGCGCGGCCCAACATATCTTGTTGTGCCGCGTCTCCAACCACAATATGCCAGTGCCAGTCGTACTGTTTCAGGGCCCCAAAAATTGGAACGAGCTGCGTAAGATTTTTACGCTCAGACCAGTTGCCGACGCTGAGGAACGTAACTGGGGGTGAGCCAGCCGGGGTGGGCGAACCGGCCAGCGCCGTGTGCGCGCCCCGAGCCGCGCCGCGAGATTTGCCCCACGCCGCGCCGGGAGCGTTACCCGGCGTCGCAATTGGTGCTGGATATGCCACCCCCACCCGCGTTGCGGGCAATCCGAGGCGAACCAGTTCACCCGCGGCAAAGTAACTGGGCGCAACGGCAAAGGAGAACGCGCTAAGCAGTATAGACTCTGTTGCCTCGGCGTGCATTTTTGCGGATGAAGAGCGTCCCTGCAAGTTTTGTGATGGTAGCAGGTGCGCCAACAATCCAATCTGTGGCCAGCTGAGTTCGGCGCGTCGATGCGCGCGCAATGCTTCCTGTGCTGCGGTGACATCTGCCGGGGTCGCAAGGTAGAGGCTGTCCAAGAGGACGTGAGTAATTATATCTCCTGCCCGAGCGTGATCCGCAAGTAGAAGCGGTAGCTGTGTGCGCAGGGCTTTGGACGTCACGTAGTGCGAATAAAACTCTGGATACTGTGAGAGCGCCTGATTGTAAAGGTATCCTCCACCAACTGCACCGGAAGGAGGAGGCGCACACAGGAGAACTTTTATGTGTGGTATGAAGCCCATGCGGTAGGCGACTCCCAAATCTTGATCTGCATAGTAGTAAACTCCGCACCTTCTTTTCGAGCGGAGCTACCAAGCATGTCGTGCAGGTAGGTTGCCAGATTCTCGAGGCTTGGTTGCCGTTTTTCAAAGTAGGGTAAGTTGTTTAAAAGTACATTGTTTATATCTCCAAGGATATCTGAAAGAACTCGTTCCATCATAGCAATATCAACTGCATAGCCCGAGGAATTCGTACTTTCGCTACTACAGATCCACTCGATTTCGTACGGATGACTATGCGGAGACGACTCCGGTCCGGACTCATGTGGCAAAAAATGGCGCGCAGTGAGCTGCGCTTTAACTCCGGTGGCAAACATTGGGCGACTCCTCGTTTGTTAATACTATCTGTATGGCGTTGGTGTCTTGCGCAATATACTTAAACGCATGAGCTGCTTCTGCCAGGGGGAACCGCTGTGTGATGTATTTTGAGGGTCGAAGCTGAGGCAAGAGCAAGAGTAGCTCCTGCATTCGTCTTTTCTTGTTCCAGCGTAGGCTAAGCGCGGCCCCAATATGGGAGACCTGGCTACTGGAAATGCGGATGCGCTTGCGATGAAAAGCCCCACCCAGGTGAATAGGCGTTTCATCTCTTCCGTACCATGAGGCCTCTACAACGTGACCCTCGTGCGCGCACATATCGATACAACTCTGGAGACCCGCAGATGATGCACTGGTATGGACAGCATGATCTACGCCACGACCCTGAGTCTGCTCATCTACCAAGGCGAGCAGATCGGGCCCCGGAGCGCAAACGCAACAGCCAAGTTGGCGTGCCCGCTCGCGTCTTGATGGTGAGTAATCTACTGCAATTACGGACGCCGCCCCGGCTAGCAGAAGCAGCTCGGCCGTAAGTAAGCCTATGACTCCTAACCCGACTACGGCTGCATGCTCCCTAAACCGTAACCCGGTATCGTGTGTTATGCTGAATGCCGTTTCAAGGCTTGGAAGCAAAACCGCATCCTCAGTTTCAATATCTTCCGGAAGGTAAATGAGGTCTTCGGGTGCCGCGTAGAAGCAGTCTTGATGAGGCCTGAAAGCGAATACCTTGGATCCATCCTCAAGCACTCCAACGTTCATATATCCATACAGAAGAGGATAACCGTATCCGTCCTTGAGTGCGTCAAGGGTTTCCCCGTCCGGGGCATCCGGAAGTCGGCCGGTGTACGCAAGCATCTCGGTGCCGTGGCTGATTGCGGTAATGAGTGAGCTTACTTTTAGTTCGCCCGGCTTGCCAACCAACGGGAACTTACGAAGTTCAACCGAGTGCTCACCAGTAAAAAATACCCCTCGAGCGACCTCACTCACGATACAACTCCCACACAAGGTCGGGGCCTAGCAAGCGGGGAGTGCTCGGTCGCAGCCGTATGGCAGAAGTGAGCTTGCGTACCTCTATATCACCAACCGCTGCAACACCTGCGCCAATGATTAGCGGGGCGGTTACCAGTACAAGACGGTCAAAAAGTCCGGCCTTGAGGAAGCTCGTGATGATCCCAGAGCCACCTTCAATAAGGAGTCGCTTAATTCCCTCTGCCGACAAGAGTTCTAAAACTGCAGGAAGCGCGAGTACACTCCAGGTGTGGCCGCTGTCTTCACCGGTTTCGTCCCTGGTTTCGTTGGTAGCGCCATTCTCGTCGTGATCGTTCCCGAGCGTGAGAAGGCGTACTCCGTGTTCCGTGAGTTGCTGTACCTTCTTTGCTTGTGCGGCAACTGCCCGCTTTGAAGTCACAACATAGGTTGGAGTCTCATGTGCAGTTGTAATTACCAGCGAGGCAGCGGGCAAACTAAGCCTGCCGTCCAGTACAACTCGTAACGGCGAGGTGTGCCCACTGATTCGGCAGGTTAAACGCGGATTGTCGGATTGCACTGTGCCAGCACCGACCAAAACTGCATCAGCGTCTGCGCGCAGCTCATGAGCTAGCCGTAGCGTCTCGTCGCTGGATATCCATCGTGAGTCGCCGGTAGATGTAGCTATACATCCGTCAAGACTCTGAGCAAATGTGATGGTTATCTCGGGCCTTTGTGACATATTACCGCCAAATATACCGGAACAAGCCGTGGTGGACAACCCAGGGTCCGAGCTTAGGGACGCAAGTCGGGCTGCGGCCCTGGATGTAAATTTCCAATATAAAACCCAAGTTTGACTTTCGAGGTAGTCGGTACTACCTTAAGATTGTTCTAACTGGAGGCAACACATGGGCGGAGCTTGGAAAGACACGTTTTCTATCAATCAAAACTTAGAGGTTACGGCCATTGAACCGGAGACCGAACAGTTGGACGGAACTAAACGGTTAGAGGAATCTTTAGTCCTCATTGAACCGGGTACCATCATAGATGGGGTCGAGTTTGTCACCGATGTAAACTTTCCGACCCGTCTTGGGCAGTTCCGTCTCTACGGCTTTTATGACCATCAAACAGAAGAGGAACATACGGCGCTTGTCCGCGGTGATGTACGCGGGGCACAGAACCTGCCCGTGCGGGTTCATTCCGAGTGCCATACTGGAGATGTGTGGGGCTCCTTACGTTGTGATTGTCGCGAGCAGCTTGAGATGGCTGTGCGTTACGTTGCGGAACACGATGCAGGGATTGTTGTGTACATGCGTCAGGAGGGACGTGGTATCGGCCTTATGAACAAGCTGCGAGCATATAAGCTGCAGGAGCTTGGCTTTGACACGGTTGAAGCAAACGAACAATTAGGCTTTCCCGCCGAGGCACGCGATTACCGGGTCACCGCCTGTATACTCAGGTTATTGGGGGTACAGTCACTTGAGCTTATGAGCAATAACCCGGACAAGATTGAGAAGCTCAAGGCCTACGGTGTCAATATTAGCGGACGTATCCCAATTGTTGTGGAGCCGAATGCTCATAACCAAAGCTACATGGAGACCAAACGAGTACGAATGCGCCACAACTATGAACGTGACGGAACATCACTGTAGCTGCATTTTGAGCTGCGTCTCGCGGCCTCAGTTCTCAAAAGCTTGTACTAATCGTTGCAGCGCTTGTTCGACCTTGTCGCGGTGGTTAAAGGCGCTAATGCGCACATAACCTTCGCCAGCCGGTCCGAAACCAGTACCTGGCGTAATGACTACGCCTGCACGCTCAAGCGCCTTATCGAAAAACGACCATGAATCGCCACGGCAGTCAATCCAGACATAGGGCGAGTTTACCCCACCAACACAGGTGTAGCCAAAAGACTCAATGGCGGTGCGAATGAGGCCTGCGTTGCTCAGGTAGTAGTCGGTCATTTGTCGGACTTCTTCACGACCCGTCTCGGTGTAACAAGCCGCTGCCGCCCTTTGAACCGGATACGAGACGCCGTTAAACTTGGTTGTGTGGCGCCGGTTCCAGAGCTCACGTACCGATACGGCGGCACCACGTGCGTCGTAGGCGGTACAGGCCTTGGGTACTACGGTGAAGGCGCAGCGGGTACCGGTAAACCCTGCGGTCTTGGAAAAGCTCCGAAATTCAACAGCTACTTTCTCGGCTCCTGGAATCTCGTAAATTGAGCGCGGCAACTCGGGATCACGTACATAGGCTTCGTAGGCTGCATCAAAGAGTATCAGCGACTGGTTGTCCCGCGCATACTCAACCCAGGCAGCAAGCTGCTGTTTGGTCGCCGTTGCACCGGTGGGATTGTTCGGAAAGCACAAATAGATTAGGTCTACTTTTTCCTGCTTGCTTTGCGGCGGCGTTGGAACGAAGCCGTTTTCGGCGTTTGCCACGAAGTAGTGCAGGCCAGCAAAACGACCATTATCGTAGGCGCCGGTGCGTCCGGCCATGACGTTGGTGTCCACGTATACCGGGTATACCGGGTCCGGTACTCCTACTTGAATGTCGGTTGCAAAAAGCTCTTGAATGTTCCCGGTATCACATTTGGCGCCGTCACTGATAAAGATTTCATCAGGGGCGATGTTGATACCGCGCGAGCCGAAATCCCCCTCCGCTATTGCTTCTCGTAGGAATGCGTAACCTTGTTCCGGACCATAGCCATGAAATCCGGCATCGCTGCCCATTTCTTCCACCGCATGGCGAAATGCGGCAGTTATACTGGGCGGTAGGGCTAATGTTACATCTCCTATTCCCAACCGAATTATTTCGCTATCGGGGTGAGCTGAACGATACTCCTCTACTTTTCGTGCTATTTCACTGAACAGATATGAAGACTGGAGTTTTGCGTAGTGTGGGTTTACTTGAATCATA
>JAIVHN010000233.1 GCA_020201015.1 Spirochaeta sp.
AGTACGATGTAGGAGGGCCCAATGGCAATTTTGCAGGTACGCGACATTGACGATGCACTCTACGAACAGCTCAAGCGTGTAGCGCAGCAGCACCGGCGCTCAGTGAGTCAGGAGGTGATGTATGTCCTTGAGGAGTATCTTGCGGCCCCAGACAGGCCACGGACAAATGCTACCGAAGAGTTCCTAAAACTCTCGGGCAGTTGGCTAGATGACCGGCCTGCACAGGATATCGCGCGTACCTTGCGGCAAGAGCGGCGCAACAGTAGTCGCTTCACGGAGTCGAGCAATGTATTTGATTGATACCGATATCGTCATCTACAGCTTGAAGAATGATGAGCAGGTTAAAGCACGCTTCCGTGAGACCAACATGCTCCGGAAGTCGATCTCGGTTATTACCTACGGTGAGTTGGTGTACGGCGCTCGCAAATCGCAGTATCCGGAGAAGAACCTTGCTACCGTCTCTCGTGTCGCGGATATCTTCCCCATTCTGGGCGTGAGTCGATCTACCATGGATGTGTTCGGAAGTCTAAAAGCTTCGCTTGAGCAGGCGGGCACACCGATAGACGACATGGACATGATGATTGCCGCAACGGCATTGTTGGAAAACCTGATACTGGTGACAAACAACCTCAAACACTTTCAGAGAATTGACGGTCTTCAGATTGAAAACTGGGTCACTGAGGAGAGTTTCTGACAGCGTGTGTGGACGCCCAGCCATAGGCATGTGCCGGGAAATCATTGACCGTGCTTCAAGCTGGGGTGTCCGCCGGTAGGTTGAGGGGCGCGGGGTCCTCCTCCCAAAATCGCAGGGTGGGAAGTAGTGATATGAGAAGAACAAGTGCGGCGCCAAGCACCGGAATCAATACCGCAATCAATAGAGGGAACACCATCTCGCCCACCGAGAACCCAAGCGAAGAAAGACTCAGAGCCTTGCCACGGTTCTCTGCAAAGTAATGATTGTACGGTACACATAGCCCTTGAGCGGGCGAACATCGATCCGACCCCCAAAGTTCATAAGAAGCACCGAGGAGCCGATGGTAGCCACCGCGTACAAAGCCCCGAAACCGGTGTTGCTGAGTCCGAGATCGGCCAGAATATGGGGGGGCTGCAACGGGGGCCAAAGCTTGCGCGCCGCGCGACCCGTCGCTACACTGTCTCCATGAAAACCATTGGACTCCTGGGCGGAATGAGTTGGGAAAGCACGGCGCAGTACTACAGCTACATCAACACTATGGTGAAGGAGCGCCTTGGAGGTCTGCACTCGGCCGAGATTGTGCTCGTAAGCATTGACTTTGCGCCGGTGGAGGCGCTGCAGGCTGCAGGTGACTGGCAGGCCGCGGGGCGTCTGCTTGCAGGCAAGGCGGCCCAAGCTCAGGCAGCCAGAGCGGAGTTTTTGGTGCTTGCCACCAACACCATGCACAAGGTTGCGCCAGCCATTGAGGCGGCAATCACCATTCCGCTGCTGCATATTGCGGACGCTACGGCGAACAGAATTCTTGCCAAGCAGAGCAGCCCATGTATTGGCCTGCTGGGCACACGTTTCACTATGGAGCAAGAGTTCTACGCCGGACGACTGCGAGACATGCATGGCATTGAGGTACTCACCCCACCCCCAGCCGACCGCGAGATCGTACATCGAATTATTTACCAAGAGCTGGTTCTTGGCCGCGTCCTGGAGAACTCACGTGCTGAGTATGTTCGCATTACACAGGATCTTGCAGCGCGCGGGGCAGATGGAGTTATCCTTGGCTGCACCGAGATTGGCATGTTGTTGCGCACCGACGACCTGGCAGTGCCGCTTTACGACACCACCGGCATTCATGCCGAGGCCGCGGTAGATGAGGCCCTAAGATAAACTCAGCGCTCCACCACTTACCGCGCAACACCTAAGCTCCGAAGCTGCTCTGCGTACTCGGCCCCCCGCGGGTCTTGGCTGCGTTCAATACGGTTGATATAGGAACGCGCCTCGTCGCTACGCCCGGCAGCATCCAAGCTCAGCACGAGCAGTGCGGCCGGTTCAAACTCAATGTCATCTGCTGCATGTAACTGTGTCTCTACCACCGGCTGCAGCAAAGCAATGGCCTCCGAGAATGCAAGGCCGTCGTAGTGCAGCTGGGCCAGCACCAGTGCATGCGTTTCGTAATAGGTGCTCTCGGGATCCGGCGAGACGCGTGAAAGCAGCCGGTAGGCACCCGGAAGATCCTCGGTGAGATAGCTCAGGTAGCCAAGAAGAAAACTAAACTCGGGGCCCTCCGCGCCAAGTGCGTCGGCATCTTCCAGAGTTTGGCGGGCAGTCAGGTACAGCCCGGCATCAAGATAGGCCAAAGCCTCGGCAACGAGTTCATCTGCCAACTCACCGCCCGCCCAGGGGAGAGCGGCATCTGAGCTCTCGGCCTCGGTACCACGGACCCCTGCAGCAACGCTGCCTCGCCGGGAGGGTGAGTCAAAGCTCATGCTACGGATGCGCGTGCGCACCATTGCTCCAAGCTCACGGGTAGACGGTGCGGTACTCCGGCCCACAATCTTCTCAAGCTCGTAGCTGCCTGCCTGCGTAAGCAAGATGCGCCCAGCTGGTAGATCAAGTTCCAGCAGCGCGTTGTCACGCAGAATCAGCACGCCGTTTGAGGGAAGTTCATCACCAATCTGTAGCAGCGCGCGTTCTACGAGCGGTGTCTGCAAGTGGATCTGTCCTTCAAGATAGGCCACATGGGCAGTCTGCTGCGCCGACAGGACTTCCGGTGTTGCTATGAAAAACCAAGCGAACAGCGTGGCGAAAAGGACTGAACCGATTTTTTGCAGCATGTGTTCCTCTCCAAGGCTGGTGCTTTGCCAAGAGTAGCACCAATTACTGCACCACACAATGCTGCCGCTGAGTCTGGCCGGACGGAACAGGCCACTACACGGCGCTCGACACACGTCGCCGGGCAAACTTGACAGAGCGCAATGCGTGGCGTAGCGTAGCGTTAAGCAGCGCACATGCGCGCAGGAGGCCGGGGTGCAGCGACATCGCCTACTCATTCTGATCATAGCTGTTTCTCAGTTGGCACCGGTACTCATGTGGGCCACACCACCTGAAACTATTCAGATAGAACTCCTTGATCCGCGTCTCCACTCGCCGCAACTCCGCCATGAGCTTGAACCGCTCCTGCAGCAGGCGGCGCATGAAGCAAACGTGTTGTTTGGTGATCTTTTTGAGGTCCGGGTTAGACTTGCCGCGGAGGTACCCAAGATAACGCCCAAGTACAGCTTGCAAGTTCTGGCACAACGCAGCGCTGCCGGTAACTCCATGGTGGTGCAGCTCAGCCGCACTCATGACCCGCAAAGCTCAGTCGACTTCCCGCTGTTTGGTGCCTGGGATACGCACTTACCCCGCCTCGCGGCACACGCCATCCGCTACCTGCACTACTCCTTGCGTGAAGCCTTGGGTGATCCAAATATTGACCCAAACGCCGAGACACCACTCTTCTTAGATGAGTTCAGCAGTTCAATGATTTCGATGATTGATCTTGGCTATACAGCTCGGGTCTTTCCCCTTTCGATTGATATCGGCCCAGACGGCAATATCTTTCTGGGTGCACTCTCTGTTGCCGTGGAGCTGGATCACCTCTACCGCGAGGTTGCGAAACCAGGAAACGAGATCTACACGCGGGACAGTACGAACTATGCAGTCGATGTACGGGTCACCGCGGCAGGAACCGTATTTGCTCGTGGCATGGGTGAGGACTTTTTCGTCATTCACCCCGGTCATCCGCGGCACCAGCGGCTGCGGCTGGGTATTGCAAACCCGGTAGCCTCCGCCGCGCTCTCGGACGGGAGCTACGTTGCAACCACTGGGCAGCAAACCGTACGCGTGCACAACTCAAGCATGCACAGCCTGAATCTGCGCGCTCACGAAAACGCGTTCACCACAATTCTCGCCGCGGGTCCGGACGCAACTATCTGGACCTGGGATGGGGTACTCGGCGCAGCGCTTGTGTACTCGGCCAAGGGTGAGCGTCTTGACAGCATTATCCCGTTGATGTCGGAGGCGGACAGGCGTGCGGTGCGTGCGCTGCGTGTTTTACCGGACGGCTCTTTTGTCCTGCTCAGTACCGAGGCACTTTACCGCTTTGACAAACTCGGAAGACCCATCTGGCGCATGGCATCGCTCCCGGCTCCACTACAGGGAGATTTTTCTCTTGTTGGGTCAATTGCAGTTGATGCCGAGCGTGGCTACATCTACGGGCTTAATGCAACTGCGCAGCGCATGTTTCGCCTCATTGACCCAGGTCTTGCAACCGAGCTGTCGCAACTCGATACCCAGGTGCTTGCATTGAACGCGCAGCGGGCCGCCGCCCCCAGCTCGCACACGGTGTTTGAGAATCTCGCGCGACTCTACGAGGACGCCAGCGCACCGGGCCTTGCCTTAGAGATGCGACGGAGCGCACTCGACCTTAATCCCTTCGACCAGCAGACCAATGACGCCTTTAACCGCAGTGAAGGGCTCTTGTTTGCAGACCGAGCCAGCCTGGGGGCCGAGCGAGCGCTTGAGATACGCAGATCAATTGGCCCGGAGAGCGCAGCCCCTATGTACACCGTGACCGTCCAACAATTTGAGCAGTCGCTCGCGCGCCTACGCGGCTTTTCCCACGAGCACGAGCGGGTTGCGGGCCTGCTCAGCACGTTTCAACGGAAGTTCCAGGCCTTTGAAGCGCCGCCGCCGCGCCCACCGCGCGTTGAGGTTGTGGGTCTAAGCGATATCTTCCCGGCGCTTATTCGGAGTTACCGCACCACTCCCGCTGGCCAGCTACAGATCACCAACACCTTAGATCAAGAGCTTACCGAGCTGCGTGTTACGACATCGTTCCGCTTTGCAGATTTTCCTGCAGAGACCGATCCCATTCCAACGCTATCGCCGGGTGAGTCGGCGGAGGTTCCGGTGTATGTGACCCTCGCACCTGAGGTGCTGAGCCTCCAGGAAGACATGCCGGTGATGTTTAAGATTGAGTTGAGTTACCTGCATGATGGAACCGAACAGCAGCTGACGCTTAACCGCACCGTTATGATGCGCCGCAACACCGCACTCTTGTGGGACGACTCCGGCAAGCTGGCATCGTTCATTACACCAAACGATGAAACTGTCCAAACCTTTGCGCTCAGCGTTCTGAGCAGCGCCGACAATGGCGAGTCCCCCAACGCCTTTGCGGGCCTACTGAGCGAAAAGGCGCGGCAAGCGGCACTCCTTGCCGATGCCGTTGGCATCTACGGAATACGCTATGTGGAAGATCCTGCATCGCCATTCACCGAGGTGTTCGGCCGTAGCGATGCTCTGGATACGGTGCGCTTTCCGCGCACTACCCTACGCGTTCGTAGCGGCGACTGTGACGATACCGCATCGCTGCTGGCCTCGCTCTATGAAACAGTGGGAATTCAAACTGCAATCATGACATCTCCCGGGCATGTTTTTATTGCCTTTGATACGCAGGAGCCAGCAGCCAATCAATGGCTCTACACCAGTGAGCGGCGCAGCGTTATCCGGCATAGGGGAACACTCTGGATTCCAGTTGAGACCACCATTCTTGAGCAAGGTTTCCCGGCAGCCTGGGAAGAGGCATCACGACTTGTCCAAACGCACGGGGAGGAGGTTGAGTTTCTTCCGCTTGCCGAACAACGCGCGCTGTATCCCGCTATTCCCTTAGGTCCGGCTGGCTTCACCGTGGTGGCGCCGGAGGCTGCCGCAGTGCACCTTCACGCCGAACGGAGCCGCAAGGAACTGGTTGTGTGGTTGTATGAACGGCAAGGTGAACTACTCCAGGCGGAGGCTGCAACACTGAAGGCTGGAACTCCGGCACGGTTCAGCGTCCTCAACCGCCTTGCCATAGTGCATGCCCGCGCTGGCA
>JAIVHN010000234.1:0-1443 GCA_020201015.1 Spirochaeta sp.
TGTGCAACTTTGCCTGCGTGAAATATAGTCGGCGCTGAACAGCACCGAATAACTGTAAACCTCAACCTCGCGTATACTGCCATCTGCAATACGGTGGTGGAAGTTCAAGAAGATTAATACGGTGGTGGAAGCTCAAGAAGATTTGGATGCCCGTAAAACTCACGTGCTGCCCGGTTTGCGGCGACTACTCTACCGTCTTCCGGATCAATACGCATTATGCGCCATTATCGGTTAGTTACGGGATCGGTTAGTTACAGGCCCAATTGACCAAACTCTTCTCCCCGTAGGATGACGGTTATTTGCGCCCCGGCGGCTCTGCTGCCGGGGTCACCTTGCTGCTAGCTTCTTGCATTGCCACTATCGCCCTAAACATTGAGAACAGACTTCAGTTTCTGCGCCGAGAACTCAGGCCCAACAAGCATGACAACTTTGGTCTCTTTCAATATGAAGGAGAGATACTGCAGTAGCTCGTTGGAGTCATCCGGCTCAAGCATGACGCCGAGAATATTGTGCACCGGAATAAAAGTATAGCGATATCCGTAGTCGGCCTTGTCAGGAAGCTTGGTCTCGTCTTTTCTGTTGATTGAAATTAACTCATTTCCGTTTGTGAGAAAGATCGAGTCTTGTAAGATAGGTTGCTGCGCGGGTAAGTTCGGCTCCAGCGCCTTTCCGGGATTCTTCTTGAGCCCCACCGGCGGCTGATACTCAATTACCCGGACATCCTGGCCCTTAAACTGTTGCGCCATTAGGTTCTCATAAAAAAGCGAATTGATCTTCTGGTTCTCATCAAGTGTTTCAAGATTAAGCGGAGGCCTTTCTTGGAGGTAGTTCCTCCGGATAATGCCTATTCCCTTCTCAACAGGCTCTGTCTCCACAGGGTTAAAGTTCAACACGTAGATCTGTTCCGCCGTACCAAGCAGGATTTCGCCAATCAAAACATTACCAACGTGTTGAATGTACTCTATCTCTGTGTACGGGATTTCGGTTGCATGCACGTCTTTGCCAGTTCGTTGAAGAAGCACTATCATGGCGCCACTGAAAGCTACCACCGTATGATACAACGGCATTCCCGGCTTCACGTTGCGGCGTTCCACGTTGTATGGGATCTTGAAGGCGAACTCCGCCTTCAAGATAAGCTCTTGATATCTCAAGAACTGCTGCGGGATATCCTGCACATCTTCGATAGAGGTTACCCAAGGGCCAAACCGCTCGTATTCTCGCTGTATTGCATCCATGACCGGCCCTCCTTAACGACTACTCGAGCGACTACTAATATCAAACCAAACTGCAAGCACTAAGATCAGACCTTTCACAATAAGCTGATACTCGGAGGGAACGTTCATCAGACTCATTCCGTTGTTCAAGCTGGCCATGACAAGTGCACCAACAATTGCACCAACAACGGTTCCCTCTCCACCTCGCATGCTCGTACCGCCGATAAAG
>JAIVHN010000234.1:1460-15171 GCA_020201015.1 Spirochaeta sp.
ATGGTATCCAACTCAAAGAGGTTGCCCGCACCTGCGGTGGCCGAGTTCAAACGGGCGGTGAAAATAAGCCCGGACAAGGCCGATAGCCCTCCCATAATCACAAAGATGTAGAAAGTCTTGAGCTTGATGTTAATACCGGACAGCAGCGCAGCCTCACGGTTCCCGCCGATTGCATACACATGGCGTCCAAATGTGGTCTTCTTGGTTATGTACACAAATAAAAGCACTAAGGCCATGAGGATCATAATTGAGTATGGGACTCCTCGGTAGTTAATCATAACCGAGAAAAAGAACCACATCATGGCTCCCACAATCGCGAGCTTAGCAATAAACAACGAAATAGGTAGATTCGTGAAGCCAAAACCTTTTCGACGCGCTCGTGTCCTAATCTCTAAGAGGACGTAAGCGACAATTCCGACAATTGCGATTATGAAGCTCAAGTCATGAAAGCCTGCAACCGCATCTACATTAACAAAGAGGCGTGGGATGTAACCCTGACCAATTGCACGGAAACTCGGAGCAAGCGGTGCAACTGTCTGCCCGCCGGTCAGCGCAATGAGCGCTCCCCGGAAAATAAGCATACCGGCCAAGGTAACAATGAAGGCGGGTACCGCCCTATACGCTATCCAGAAGCCTTGCCATACACCAATCACGGCTCCCAGCACCAATGTGAGGATAACAACGGTGACGGTATTGAATCCGTAATTCACCTGGAGCACTGCCGCAAAGGCGCCGGTGAAGCCGACAATTGACCCAACCGAAAGATCAATATGGCCTCCAACAATTACCAGCACCATACCCACTGCAAGTACCGCAATGAAGGAAGTCTGCAGGAGCAAGTTGGAGAGATTCCGCGGAGACATAAAAACACCGTTCGTTAAGACGGTAAAGATGACCCCGATAGAGATGAGTGCGATAAACATTGCGTACTGCCGCATGTTATTTCGCAGCTGGTCCTGGAGCACAAGCAAACTTGATTGTTCTATCTTCTCTCGAGTCATTTTTCTGAACCTCCCGTTGCTAATGTCATTGTCTTTTCCTGCGTGGCCTCGGACCAATGGAGTTCACCGTTCAGCTTCCCCTGATGGATCACGATCACACGATCACTCATTCCAAGTACTTCCGGCAGTTCCGAGGAGATCATCACAATACACACGCCTTTTGCTACAAGTTCATTCATTACCTTATAGATCTCAAACTTTGCGCCGACATCTATGCCGCGGGTCGGTTCATCTAGGATCAGCACCTCGGGTTGTGTGAGCATCCACTTCCCAAGAACAACCTTTTGCTGGTTGCCTCCCGATAAGTTCGTCACTTTTTGCTCTACACTTGGGGTCTTTATACGCAGCGACTGCACGTACTGCTCAGTTATGCGGATCTCTTCAAATAGATTAATAATGGAGTAACGAGAGACCGCTCGAAGGGCGGCTAAGGACGTGTTGAGACAAATATCCATCCCCAACACCAAACCTTTCCCCTTCCGGTCCTCGGTGACATACGCCAGACCTGCCCGTATCGCATCACCTGGATTTCGGATTTTCAGTTCCTTGCCACGCAACGCAACTGTGCCACCGACACGCTTATACTCATCATAAGTTCGGTCCTGCCCGCGCCCATCAACCCGGCTACGCCAAGAATCTCGCCCTGTCGTACGTCAAAAGAAACATTATCAACAATGTTTTTGGCGGGATCATCCGGATCCTGGACGGACCAGTCCCGCACCTGGAGCACCACCTCACCCGGCGTATGCTCCACACGGGGGAACCGCTCGGTCAAGTCGCGACCAACCATTAGCGAAACGATTCGTGGCTCATCAAGCCGATTTGCTCCATGCATATCATGCGTGCTAACGGTCTTACCGTCGCGCAGTACCGTCACGCTATCCGCGATCTCTATCACCTCATTCAGCTTGTGCGAAATATAGATGCAACTAACGCCACGGTCACGCAGCTGTCTCAGAATCTCTAAGAGATTGGCGCTATCTTGTTCATTGAGCGCGGCTGTCGGCTCGTCCAGCACAAGAATGCGGGCCTTTTTTGCAATTGCCTTTGCAATCTCCACCAGCTGCTGCTTGCCGATACCAAGATTCTTCACGACTGCACTCGGACTGATATCGAGATTTACTTCTTCAAGATACTTCTTAGCCTCGCTGTTTGCCGTGTCCCAGTCGATGGCGTAGGGTTTGCCGCGCTCGACCCCAAGAAAAAGGTTCTCTACTACCGTCATCTGCGGTACAAGCGCCAACTCTTGGTAGATCACGGCTATACCGACGTTCTCGCTGTCTCTGATATGCTGGAATTGTTGGTCCACGCCGTCAACAAGGATG
Source organism: Spirochaeta sp. (assembly GCA_020201015.1). GTDB lineage: Bacteria > Spirochaetota > Spirochaetia > DSM-27196 > SLAA01 > SLAA01. Next base: position 3,787 of record JAIVHN010000234.1, read on the forward strand.
CGGCCGGTGTATGAACCGTTGGGGTGAACCCCGCTGAGCACCTTGATTAAGGTAGATTTGCCAGCGCCGTTCTCACCAACGAGCGCGTGTATCTCACCAGACTTCACCTGAAAGCTCACATCATCAAGAGCCCGGACACCGGGAAACTCCTTGACGATGTTGCTCATCTCAAGAATGTGTTCACTCATAACTGCTCCTCACACACTATGATCCTATGTAACGATCTACCTGTGGAGAGTTTCCCAGAGCAGCATCTTGCGATATGCCCTGGGAAAAGTTCCTTAATCAGACAAACTTAGCTTAGTTACCTTCGATTTCTTCACGTGTGAGATAACCGCTGTCTACCAGCATATCAATGTTATCTGCGGTGATGACATGCGGAGTCAGGAGCAAGGACGGCACTCCTTCAACCACGTTATTGGTTTCTACCGAGCCACCTTGAGCAAGGGTAATTGCTGCCTGAATTGCAGCAGTTCCCAACTCACGAGTGTCTTTGAAGATTGTCATGGACTGGGTACCTTGAACGATGCGGCGTACGCCAGCAAGCTCGGCATCCTGGCCGGTGACGGGAACACTTCCTGCAAGGCCTTGAGCTGAGAGCGCCTGGATTGCACCACCGGCAGTTCCGTCGTTCGGTGCAAGAATTGCATCAACTTCGTTATTGTTCGATGTAAGTGCGTTCTCAACAATGTTCAGCGCATTCTCGGGAAGCCAGTTATCTACCGCTCGTTCGGTCACAATGGTGATGTCTCCAGAATCGGCCAGCGGTTGGATGTACTTCATGGCACCCCGCTTGAAAAGTGTCGCATTGTTATCGGTTGGTGCACCCGACATAACGATGTAGTTTCCGCTGGGTACAAGATTGGTAATGTACTCACCCTGAAGCTCACCTACTCGCTCATTGTCAAAGGACAGGTACACATCTACCATATCACTAAGGATAAGTCGGTCGTACGAGATGACCGGTACCCCGTCCGCGGCTGCCTCTTCAACGAGCGAGGCGGCTGCGTTCGCATCATGCGGGGCAAGAATGAGGACCTGCACGCCTTGGGCCAGTAGGTTCTCTACCTGTGCGGCTTGTTGCGCCACATCGGCGTCTGCTACGGCTACACGTAGGTCAATACCCTCGCGCTCGGCCTCGGCAATCATGGTGTCTCGGTCGCGCACCCAACGTTCCTCACGCTGTGTCGGAAGGGAAACCCCCACCACGATGTCGCTGGATACACCCGCTTCGCCTGCTGCCCCATCATCACCACCGCACCCGGCCAGAAATATCATTGCTAACGAAATGATCCCGGCAACTACTAAAAACCGCTTGTTCATCCGAAACTCCTTTTTGCTAATTCTTATGTAACGCTAAACCCGTCTCGGAGAGCTGTCATCAAGAGTATTATTGCCTTCTACTGGAGAATTCTGTCATCATTCAGGCAAGGTCGGTATATCTCGACTATTACTGCATCAAATCTATACTGTAGGGCTCTATCTTGCGGGGTGGAATCTATCTCGGTGGCATCTATCTCGGTGGGCGCTGTGACTCCGGAATATTGCGGAATACATCATCATAGGAATGAAAGCGGTCGGCAATGACGGTTGAGAGAATGTTGTCGTGCGTCACCATGACCGGGTCAAGTCGAATGAACGGAACCTCGACACTGCCGTTATGAATGTGCTGATCAGCCTGGAGATTTCGCGTCCTGGCAAGTTCGACTGCTGCGTGCAATGCGCGCCGGGCCAGATCTTCTACCGGCTTATAAATTGTCATAAGTTGAGTGCCTTCAGCAACGCGTTGTACGGCGGCCAGGTCTCCGTCCATTCCACTCACCAGCAACTCTCCCGCAATTCCCCGGGCCGAAGCGGAACGGACCACAGCCTCCGCAATTAAATCGTTAGCAGCTATGACCCCTGAGATATGCCCAAAGCGATCAAACGCGCCTTCAATTGCTTCATGCGCCTCTTCGTTGCGCCATGTCTGCAGCCAGAGACTGTCGAGTACTCTCACCTGACCGCCATCGATTCGTGATGTTAGAGCGGTCATGATTCCACGATTGATCATGAAGCTGTTGTAGTCGCTCAGAGCTCCGTTGATAACCAGGACGGTCTCATTGACAGACCCGTGAGATTCAAGTTCCCCCAACACGGCTTCCGCCATCATTGACCCAATACCTTGGTTATCAAAGCTGATATACCCATCGATGGCCGTATTCCTCACCAGACGATCATAAGCCAGCACAGGAATCCCTCGGTTGCGAATACTCTCTACAATATCCGATAGACCTTCGGCATCATTGGGAACCACCACAAGTACGTCGATGCCGGACTGTGCAAGCTCCAACAAGTGCCTGCGTTGAACCTCAAGATTTTCATTAGCGGTACGCAAAATGACCTCAACTCCGTTCGTGCGCGCTTCGTCTAAAAAGGCATCACGGTCACGCTGCCAGCGCTCCACTACGAAGGAGTCCATGGAGAAACCAATTCTCACGGCATTACGTACTTGATCACCATCTTGTTCTACCTGTGAATTTGATTGGCTGCATGCCGACAAAGAAAAAATCGCGGCAGCAAGAAACACGGCTGTGCATACCTCAGATATCGGTGAGCGGGTTCTCCTCATAGCGACTCCCCCTCTCTGGAGACGCCGCTGCGCGACGAATACTCTCGCGGCCGCATACCAACCCAACGCTTGAAGACACGGCTAAAGTAGTTTGCATCCTGATACCCAACCGCGTAGCCGACCTCTTTGATGCTGAGATCCGACTCGGAAAGCAGTCGTTGCGCTTCCTCCATGCGTAGGGAGCTTAAATAGTCGGAAAACGGCAGCTGCAGCTCATGCCGAAAAAGCCTGCTGGCAGTAGTCCTTGCCTCGCCTATGATCCGCGCTACAAGATCGAGTGTATCTTCGGCTGTTGACTGCCGTCCGAGCTCGCAGATTGCAACTGGCGGCAGCCGTGGCGGGCGGTAAACTTCTAAGATTGGTTCCATCAGCAGTACACGCGCGTATTCTCGATCTCTCTCCAGCATCTGACGAAGCAAGGGCGTATGTATTTCGCGCCACTTGGCTAACGCGGTACTGTCGCCTGACCTCAGTAACCCGGGCAGCTTGATCAAGGCTTTGCGTAGCAGCAATTCGGGTGAAGCTGAGGTATCGACCCGGCTGATATCTGCCGGTCCACTACTGCCAAGAGGTGGAAGCGTTTCCCAAACTCGTTCCAGTGGAACCGGTTGTGTGCACCAGATCGTCTGGTCCAACACCGCACCGTTGATTCTTAGAGCATTGCGGGCCGCCTCGCGCAGGTCGCCGGATACGTCGCCGCGCGGTGCTGATAGCAGCACACCAACGCCACCCAAGTCCGTAAGCCCGGTCCAACACGCGAGCTTGTAATGCAACGCAGCTGCAAGACCCGCAGCTATTGAAGCATCCGCGCAGGGAATAAAGCCTAAGGCCACTGCAGGGGCGAAGTCGGGCCGCACGCTACGCAGAGCCTTCAACCATAACTCCCACTCATCGGCGTGTGGTCGCCACACCCCTGAGAACAAGCGTGGCACCAGTTGCCGTTCCAGCAAGGCCTCTACCGACTGTCGCAGAGCCTTCCCGGCCAGGTCGGCCTCGTGACGCTGATCATTGCGGTCCAGCTCTTCGCAGGCATCGCTTAAGACCTTAAGTAATTTGGTTTTTGTCACTGGCTTCACAATGTAGGCAAAAACACCGAAGTCTAACGCTTCTTTTGCGATTGTAAACTGCTCATACGCCGAAATAATAATACAGAGAACAGCGGGATGCCGCGTGCGGACGTCGTTGAGTATTTCAAGACCGGAAATTCCCGGCAGGTGGATATCGACCAGCAAGATATCCGGCGGGTCATGGTCAATCTCTTCAATAGCCTGTAGCCCACTGCTGCAGGTTCCACAGATCTCACCCTCGGGAAACGAACTCTCAACGATGAATCGAACGCCTTCGAGAACCGGTAACTCATCATCAATTACGTAGATCCGCCGTTTCACTCTTCTACCCTCGCCTGCACACCGTCTGAGTCCGGCACCAGTAAGCATATGCTCACGCCTGCACCAGGTTGGCTGTCTATACTGAAGCAGTCATCAGTTCCACAAAAGAGCCGCATCCGATGCATAACATTTCGCAGACCTATTCCAGACCCAAATTCACCGTCTCTCGTATCAGGTTGTAGTAACTCGGAGTCCCATGAGGAAGCATCGTGAGAAAGCTGAGCACACGCGCTCCATCGTAGCGAGAACTCAGCAGGATATTTCCCTTACCGTTCCGAAAACCGTGAAGAACGGAGTTCTCAACCAAGGGCTGTAGAACCAACCGGGGCAGCGGAGTAGCAACAGTGTTAGGAGCAAACTCACGGCGTAGCTCTACACGAGTGCCAAACCGTATCTGCATGATGTAGAGGAAGGAACAGAGCGTCTCGTACTCACGCTCAAGCGTCGAGACCTCGGACAAGGGCCGGAGGCTCTCACGAAACAGGCTCGCCAGCGAATCAAGATACTCACTTGTTCGCACGGCCTCCTCGATAGTTGCCAACTGAACCCCGGTATTAAGCGCGTTGAAGAGAAAATGGGGGCGAATCTGGTTTTGTAGCGATGCCATCTCGGCCTGTTTAACCCGGTTCTTCATCTTGAGATTTGCAACTCTCTCCTCCATTAAGCCTTTCTCAATCTCGGCGGTGCGCTGCATATCCGTTATGGAGCGCCGGATTGACTCCTTCATCCGGTTGAAGGCATCGGCCATATGCCGAACCTCGGTGCTCCCGCTCAACGGGATGTCGGGTACGGAGAAGTCGCCATCTGCAACACGCAGTGCAGATCCCGACAAGCGGCTGATTGGTTCGGCTATCTTGCCCGCAAACATTGTGGCAAGCACCGCTGTCAAGAACACCAGACTCGTGAGGAACAAGAAGCTGAATAGCTGTACCCATGTGAACTGTTCAGCAAAGCTTTCTTGAACCTGCATTACCCGAGTAAGCTCTTGCTGCGAGAGTTCAATAAGTTCAGAGCGAAGTAGCCCGGAGATTGCTCGAAGCTCCGAGTACAGCCGAGTATACTCTTCCGGGGATCTGCCCCTTTTTGCCTGAACTGCTTGATCTGCCGTTTCTTGCAGGCTCCGTATCAAGAAGTGGATAGAGCGTTCAAGGTGTCGCCCCTGATCCACAAGCCGCCGGTCCTGCACATGTGGAGCAAAAAGAGAGGCCGAACGCTGCAGCTGCGTCGAGATCTCAAGATAGCCGCGGAGGCTGTCGGTCGTGCCAGCTTCCAAGTACTCTCGCAGCCGCTCCTCAAGCCCGTGTACCAGCTCATCAACAACCTGGTAGTGCTGGTTCCGCTCGTACATGAGTAAACTTCGATTCAGCAAGACTTGGATAAGGGTAACAGGCACAAGCACTCCCAGCGCAAGGGGAATCGATAATGCCGCAAGGTACATAAGCACTCTACGTCGTAGACTAGTCATTTCGACTTCCTAGTGAGCGCGCGGGCTGGTAAGCGCGCGGGCTTTACTCCTGCCAAGAAGCACCTCGTATCGATTCAACCGCCGAATAAGCCAGGTCGTGATACTCCCCAATGTCCTCGCCGCGTACCGCACGAATTAGGGTGCGTACACCATTAGCTCCAACCTGCTCGGGGTGCCTGCTAATTGTGCCATCCAGTAAGCCGCGCCTCAGGGCCTCCTCCACACCCGCTCCGAAATCGATCCCAACCACTCCGACAGTTCCAAGACGATTCTGATCAATAAGCGCTTGAACCACCCCACCCAAGGTCTGTGGCACTGCAACAATGATCCCTCCCAGGTCCGGATGTTCCCGCAAGAGCCGCGCGACTGCCTGCTCCCCGGAAAAATACCCATAGTCAATTACCCTCTCCGGCAAGAGCACGACTCCTTCGTGGCTCGAGAGCATACTACGAACCAGGGCAGCTATCCTAGTGCCGACCCATGTTCGTTGCCCTTCGCTATTAGCACCTATGAGCAGTGCCAAGGTCTGTGCATCTTGCTCCGCTCCAATGCCGAGCATACGAACGAGCTCACGCGCTATACCCTCATCATCAAAGCCAAGGTGCGCACGACGCCCCGACAAAGGAGTATCATGGATCAAGGTAATAACCGGAACACCGCCGGACTCCAGTTGGTTGATTTCATGGGTGAAGCTATTCTGCTCAGGTAAATAAATAAGCACCCCGTCGGTCTGCATCCATCGCGCCTGACGCAACAGCAAGCCGACATCAATGTCCGAGTTGTAGTACAGGAACTCAAGCGCAACATCCTGAAGCGCAGCCTCGGATCGTCCACCACTCGCAACCGAACGAAAAAACAGGTCCCCATTGTCGGGAAGAATAACCGTCAGATGCGTTTCGACGACCAATGCTGCAGTCTCAGCGGCAACAACTTCTTGAATAGATCGACCAAAAGACAAGAGGAGGAGAAACCCTGAACAAACTATACAGATCAAGGAGCACACCAGTGCTACCTTTTGACGGTTTCGCATGCTGTGAAGTGTAGAGCTGATTTCCCAGTTTGTCACACGCTTTTCATCTCCGGACGCAGCCTATTCAGTGGCGGAACGTTTTTCGGGCATGTGAGATTCGTGTTGTCGCCCTGCAAGCACGGTCGTATATTTACAGTAGTATGAGTGAAAAAACAAAAATTATTGTCCTTGGCGCTGGCTTTGCTGGCCTGCAGGCCACAAAAGCGTTTCTCAAGGGGGCGCCCGATGCAGAGCTCACCCTCATAGATACAAACACATATGCCACAATGCTGCCAGCACTACCGGACGTGCTTTCCGGTCGGGTTCCTCGGCACGCGGTAACACGGGAGCTGTCGGATATTTTTCCGCAGCGCGTTCGACTCATCCAGGACGAAATCACCGCGATGGACTTCACCGCGCACCTCCTCACCGGGGTGAAAGAGACCTATCGGTACGACTACTTGGTAGTTACTACCGGGTCAAAACCGGCATTTTTCGGATTTGCACCTGAGTCTGGATCACTGCATACGCTTCATTCTTATCCGGCGGCAGAGGCACTTCGCGCCGAACTTGGTCGCAAGGCGCGAGCAGCAAGCCACACAGCACAAGACGCAAGCCACACAGCACAAGACGCAAGCCACACAACGCTTGTGATTGTTGGTGCTGGCTACACCGGCCTGGAAGTGGCTGCATGCGCCAACCATGGATATGCGGAGCTGCGTTCCGGGTTATCTATTCTCGTGGTTGAGAAAGCCGACGATATTCTTGCTTTTCTTCCAGCAAAGGGGCGGCAAAAAGTCCGGAGCTATCTTGAAAGCATAAACGTTGAACTGCGAACAGGCGTATCCCTTGAGGCGCTGAGTTCAACGCACGCAACCCTTTCCGACGGCACAACAATAGAGAACCCGGTTGTGTGTTGGACCGCTGGCATGCAGGGCGCAAACGAAAATATAATCGGGAGTTATGAGCACACACGTGACAAGCGACTTGAGACAAACGAGTATTTACAGCTCCCCGAACACCCAAATGTGTTTATAGCCGGAGATTTAGCGGCGCTAAGCGACGGGGAGTCGGTTCTGCGGCGGGCAGTTAATTTTGCCTACTACTCAGGAAGCCGCGCAGCCGACAACTGTGTGCGCGTTATGCACGGCCGCAAACCGCGGCCATTTCGCCCGGTAGATCTGGGCTGGGTAATTCCACTTGGAGACATGAGTCTTGGAAAGGTGTTTGGAGTTGTCCCGGTCGGTGGCAAGCTGGGATTGCGAATACACTACTTCATGTCGGGGTTCCGGCACTTTGGGCGTGCGGAGGCCTGGGAGTTCATTAAGACTGCGGTCTTCCTCGGGAGGGCAGCAGACAGGCCCGACCAAGAGGCCGCGGCACCCCAATGACTGAGTCATTAAAACAGCAACCCGTAAAGGTGTGGTTTCTCTCGCTTCGCCCGTACTCCTTTACGGCCTCCCTTATGCCGATACTGCTCGCAGCGGCCGTTGTATTCGTCATGCAGCAGAAAGGCGAGGCAAGCACGCCGCTGTGGGTGAGCCTTCCCCTGTTTACCGCCGCCGCTGTGCTGTTTCACGCCGGGACCAACGTGCTCAACGACTACTACGACTACATCCACGGTGTTGATACCGCAGCAGACATGGACCCAACGCACCTTCTTACCCGAGGTTTGGTGACACCCCGGTTTATGCAGAGAACCGGGCACATCTATTTTGCGGCCGGTATTCTCATTGGGGCGACCATAGGTATCTGGCGCGGCCCCATTTTCGTGATAGCTGGCGTGCTTGCCGCAGCGGCCGCGTACTTCTACACCGGTAAACATGTGAGCTTAAAGTACCTGGCGCTCGGCGACATCGTAGTATTTTTGCTTCTTGGTCCGGCCATGGTTGCTATGGGCGCATGGGCCCTGCTAGGCACCGTTCCGGTATATGCCGTCACGGTGAGCTTGCCGGTAGCGCTCCTGGTAACTGCAATTATGCACGGCAATAATCTCCGCGATATTGAGAGCGACAAAGCTGAAGGCGTACTAACACTTGCCGGTGTCATAGGGCGTAGAGCTTCCGCACATCTCTTCTCGCTACTCTTGTTTGCACCATTTGCATTCACGGCGGTACTTGTCGCCACCGGCATCCTCCACCCAGTCGCGTTCGTGACCTTTGGAGCGCTGCTTCCGGTTTCACGTCTGATTAAAAGAGTCTACACAGCCCATGACTCCGCGGAGCTTGTCTTGCTTCCTATGTCCTGCGCCTTGGTGCATGTAGTCTTTAGCGCGCTGCTTGTTGGTGCGTTGATACTTGAAGGACTTGTGTTTGCCGGATGACGACCATTACCCTACACGAAATTGAAAACGAGATGCTCACCATTGTGGACCAAGAAATTGCGAATCACAGTATCGATGATCATAGCCCTACCCTAGCCGACACCCTCCGAAGCTACATAACGCGCCCCGGCAGACGCCTGAGGCCTCAGCTGCTCATTGAAACCGCACGGGCGTGTGGCTACACAAACGAACCCGCGCTCCTACGAGTTGCTGCGGCAACCGAGCTGTTGCATATTTTTGCCCTGCTACACGACGACCGACTCGACGGCGCATCAAGGGTTGCGCCACCGGAAACCCGAAACGACCAGGCTCCGGCCGCGCCGCCACAACACTACGAACTTCTCGCTGGTGACATTCTGCACACCACTGCGCACTCTGTTCTCGTAGATGCAGTTCATAATTTCGATATCGCCCGTGAAATTCTGGCTACCGTTCGACGCGTTTCTATAACAACGATTGCCGGGCAGGCAATGGACATAGAGTTTCTGCATGAGGCATCACCGCCTCCGACATGCGAACGTCTGAAGACGCTGTACGATCGAAAAACAGGGTTCTACTCCTTTGTCGCTCCCCTCACAATAGCCCTGCTCCTTGCCGGTGCCCCATCATCGCAGCAGAGTAAGGCACAGCAGGCGGGGCTTGCACTGGGACGTGCGTTCCAGTTTCGGGACGATCTTGTAGACATTCGGCCCTTCCTGGAGGGCGACGGCGCACATCGCCCGCATGCCGCCTATTGGGAGTTCAATCTCGCTGGCACATACATGTACGAGGCCCGCGGTATCGACACGCGTTCTCAGTGGTCTACAGGCGCCGCCCGCAGTCGGTTGCTGTCTACGATAAGCTTCCGTGAGCTTGCGCAGTTTACAGAGGAGCAGGTGGAACAGGAACTGGAGGAATCACGAGCGGCCGTCGCAGCGTTAAACCCCGATAGTTTTTGCCACTTAGACTTTCTTGTAGGTATTATTAATGCATGAAAAAGAAACTAATCTACAGCCTTTTTGCAGTGGTGGGCCTGGTAATACTTGCAGCCGTCGGGTTGCGTATATACACAGGCATGCGTGCAGGTACAGCCGAGCCAACGCGTGCGGTTGAGGCCGAACGAATTGAACCGGAAAACCGCACCGCAGGCACGTTTCCTCATAAATGAGGTGATTTTCAACAGGGAAACCGAGGTCGAAGGTACAACCGACCAACTTGACGGCTCCTTCTTGCTGGATTTTGAGCAGGGAATCGTCGACGTGGGACAGTTTGAGATTAATATGCGCAGCATTCAAACACGCACTGTGGATTTCAATCTTGAGGATGTACGAACGAGCAACTCGTCACTCAACGATGCAGAGCGCGACCGCGTTATTCGGGCATACATTCTGGAAAGTGCTCGGGATGAGTTCGAGTTTGCAACATTTGATCCAACCAATATATCCGGCAGCCCCGAAAGCTTTGAACCGGGTGACCGGCTTGATCTGGTAGTAACCGGCGACCTTGTCCTGCGTGATGTAACCTCTTCTGTTTCATTTGACATGCAAATCTCAATCGAATCCGAGGAGCGCATATCCGGCAGTGCCACGACGACAATTCTTTGGGACGATTTCGACATTACAATTCCCTATGTTGGTGGCAACTCTGCCATTGCAAGCGTGGGCGACCAGGTTGAGCTTGAATTGAGCTTTGTTGCAGACGCAGAGGAGAGGGAGCAGTAAGGGGACCAATATTTTATTTCGATGTATTATCAAACTGCCGTTTTACCTCCGTCTGCAGGTGGGCAAATGCTGTCTCCCATTCTTTAAGGCGTGAGGTTGGCAGATCAAGCTGAGCTTTTCGTGCGGACGCTTCAAACTCTTGTGCTATCTCTTGTAAAGCAGGGGCACACAGGGTTCCGGCTACGCCCTTCACCAGGTGAGCGGCTCGCGCAACGGTCAGCACTTCTTGAATTGTCTCTTGATCCCAGACAGCAGCCCCGGCAACCAAGGCTGGACCGTCTTTTCGGTCCGCTTGGGACTCGGCCTGTTGAACATGCACTTCGGCCTGTTGAACATGACCGGACATGGCAATAATTGGCACCGCCAGCTTACAAGCGGGCGAACGAGGATCACGTATACGGAGCGTAGCCTCCACGCCGTCCATCTCAGGCATCTGCACATCCATGAGCACAAGATCGTAGGGAATCATCTCCAGCGCCTTGAGCACCTCTTGCCCGTTGGCAACGGCCTCTCCCTGCAAACCAAGTTTGTTGAGGATTCCAAGCGCTACCGTCTGATTAGTGAAGTTGTCCTCAGCCACAAGGATGCGAAGACCACGCCCGGCAAACCTGTCGGACAACTCTCGGACAGCCGCGCTGCAGTTGCTGCAGGGCGTCCGCGCCGTCTTCGACCGCCTCGGGACGCGTGCCCCAGGAACTCAGCACCCGGAGAAGAAGCGCGCGATTAGTTTCGTTGTCGTCTACTATGAGAACACGCTGCCTCTCCCCTCCTCGCTCGTCACGCCAATTTTGTCGTCCGCAATGCCGATGCCTGTATCGCGAACCGACCACAGCAGCGTTACGTATGGCGTGGTCTCGGCTGCGGTGCCGGTCGCGGGGGTGTTCCCGGG
>JAIVHN010000235.1 GCA_020201015.1 Spirochaeta sp.
CCTCTGTTCCTACCGACGGCTCCTTTAACCTCATAGTAGATTACGCGCACACTCCCGGCTCCTTTGCAAAGGTGCTTCCTATGATAAAAGAGTACACCAAAGGGCGACTCATTGTAGTTTTTGGCTCAGCAGGTGAGCGAGACCGTGGTAAGCGCCCGATACAAGGGCAACTGGCCGCCCGCTTTGCAGATATCGTGATCTTAACCGATGAAGATCCACGGGCTGAGGACTCCGACCTCATTATCTCAGAAATTGCCGCCGGTTGTCGCACAGAACGTCCTGACTGGAAGGAAGGAAGTGAACTCGTACGAGTCATTGACCGTCGGGCGGCCATTGAGACTGCAGTTGAGCTTGCAGAGAAATCTGACACTGTTCTCCTGCTGGGGAAAGGCCATGAAGGAAGCATGATCTATGCCGGTGGGCCAAAACCATGGAACGAGATCGAGATAGCATCAAAGATTGCCCAGTCCAGAGCGGCGGTAGTTTAGACCGCCGCTGCGGTGGTGAAGGAGAAGTTGCATGAGTTTACGCTGCGCATTGCTCTACGGAGGAAAATCCGGAGAACACGAGGTCTCTTTGCAATCCGCAGCCTCGGTCTTTCGCAATATGGACCGAAGCCGCTTTGACCCCATGCTTGTGGGGATAGCAAAAGATGGCTGCTGGTATCTTCAGCCACAAGAAATTCACGAGGCCGGTCTAGAACCGGACACCGCCTTGAAAATAGTTGAAGACCCTACTTTACGGGTTGAATGTCGTCCAGGCGTCGGCCTGTTCTGTAGTCAGGAGCAGTTACAACTCGATGTAGTTTTTCCGGTACTCCATGGCTCGCTGGGCGAGGATGGCACGGTGCAGGGGCTGCTTGAGGTTGTCGAACTCCCCTACGTCGGCGCTGGAGTTCTGGGTAGTTCGGTCGGAATGGATAAAGACCTGGTCAAGCAACTCTGGCGCGCACATGGTATCCCAACCCTCGACAGTTTAACCGCATCGGCCGTCGAACTCAGTTCAGTCTCCAAACGTCAAGCTTTCGTAACGCGCTGCGTAGAGACATTTGGGCCGATGCTGTTTGTTAAGCCCGCGCGAACCGGTAGCTCGGTTGGTATTACCAAAACGCACTCGGCAGAGGAAATCGAACCTGCCGTGCAGAACGCTTTGAAGTACGACACCAAAGTCCTCATTGAACCGGCTCAACCTGTGCGCGAGATTGAAATCTCAGTCATTGGAAACGGTGCACCCTACGCCTACCCGCCGGGTGAGGTAGTTCCCAACCATGAATTCTACGACTATGACGCTAAGTATCTTGATCCCGAAGGAGCTCAACTCATGGTACCGGCTCAACTTGACTCCGGGGTGATGGAAAAGGCTCGCGCGATTGCCGTGGCGGCCTATAGCGCGGCGGCCTGTGAAGGAATGGCCAGGGTTGATTTATTCGTTATTCAAGATACGCAGGAGTTGGTTGTGAACGAGATCAATACAATTCCCGGCTTCACCCGCATAAGTATGTTTCCGCGCATGTGCGCAGCAGCCGGACTTGCGTACCCCGAACTCATTTCGCAGCTTATTGATCTGGCACTGGAACGCGAAACAATTCGCGCATCTCTGCGCTATGAACGGTAGCGGTAACTGTAACGAAGCCTCCCTCACAGACAAAAGCCGTGTTTACCAGTGTTCGTACGCCACGATTCGGTTCATGCTAAGACGCTGATCGCCCTCAGGGTGACTTGCTGCATGTCCAACAAGCAACAGCATAACTACACGCATTGAGTAAGGCACCGAAAGCAAAGACTTAACATCTTGTTCCCTAAAGGTCGTAATGCAGCAAGAACCAAGATCTTCCTCCGCGGCTTGCAGCATCATAAAGGCTGAGGCAATGCCAAGATCCACAGGATACGAAAGCTGCCCGTTCGGCATTTTGTACTCGATGTTTGTTGTGCACAACGCAATGACTACCGGTGCGCGCCCAACCCACTCTTGACCAAAACTGGCGTTCTCAAGTTCTTTTCTCATTGCGGCATTACGAACTACCACATATCGCCATGCTTGACGGTTCTTAGCCGACGGTGCCTGACGCCCTGCTTCGAGGATTCGCTCAAGCGATTCTGACTCCACCTCTTGGTCGGCGAAATCCCGTACGCTGACACGTTTTTGAATTGCCTGGAGTAACTCCATGTTTTTCCTCGCTTCCAACGGCGCTTGACCAAACGATGCACATATTCCTATTCTGACGATGGAATGCACAGCCGTTATTTACACATATTCATCAGTGTAACAATTTTTGTACTCTTTTCACAGTACCTATCGGCGCTTTCGCCGACCTCGTGGGAGTCAATTTATGCCGATGTAGAGAGTTTCACACCACGTATTGAAGCGTCTGAAGGTGAACGTGCCCTCGTTGAGTACATCCAAGAGTTTGCGGTTACACACTCCTTAGATATTGAACGCTACGATTTTTCCGGCTTCCGCAATGGGCACTCTTTTTCAAAGGTACTTAGTATTGATATTCCCGGTAAGCGCGAAGACACCGTTTGGATTGCCGCTGCCCTTGATCAAGCCCAGGATTCCGCATCCAGCCCCAGTGAGAACGTTGAATCCGCCGAGAATTCGGTTGCTGGAAATCTTGGGATAACGGCAGCGCTTGCCCTTCTCCAACGTTACAGCAAAACCACCCCCGAGCTGAGTTTGCGCTTTCTATTCCTTGGATCCGAGCATGGCAGTCTTGAGTCCGGAGGTTCGCGGCTAGTTCTTTCGCAGTATCTTCCAGGTGAACCGGTTGCTTTGTTGTATCTTGATTTGGCAGAAGCTCGATTACCGCTACATATGCATGCCGGTGCTCGGGGTTCATTAGCGCCGCTGTGGCTAATGGAGGGTAGCGCCGAGGCCTTAAGCATGGGAGGACTCACCTGGAGCGTACCAACGGCTTTGCTGCAACTTCAAAGAATAGGGCTTGGCCCTAAGGGTGTCCTCATTGAACCCTATCTTCATGCAGGTATTCCGGCACTCACGTTAACGGACAGCGACTCCGACTTGACCCTCCCAATTTCTGTAAATCGTTTCGGCAGACGCTTTGAAAGCACCGTAGACAGTTTTCTAACTCAGCATGCAGATGGGCTGCCTGCAACATGGGACCGAAACTACCTGTTTTTTCGGACGCAGAACGGATATTTCTCTCTTAACGAAGCCTTTCATGTGGCAGCAATTTTCGTTGTGATGGGGTTGACGTTGCTGTACGGCTTCATTGCCCGCGGTCGCACTCGACGCTACCGAAACACTATTGCGCGTAACATATGGAATATTCCAGGGTTTGCCGTCGTCTGCTTTGCTTTTCTCTTCCTAACGACCCTTATCATACGACAGCTCCTTCAGGTCCGCGCGTTCCCTGATTTATGGTCTTACTATCCTGTTGGATTTTTCTTTATGAAGATTCTGGGCGCAGTTTTTCTCTTTAGTCTAACGCTCCAAGTCGTTATGCGCCTCCCCTTCTCTAAGAACGGCAGTTTCTACTCGGCTACGGCTCTCCTGCTACTCTTTGCCAGCGTGGTAGTCTCCGCCATTGTTGATGTAGCCGTGAGCTACTACTTCATCTGGGCATTCCTCTGTGCGTTCCTGTTTTCAGTCTCGCGACGGAGACGCTACATGTATCTACTTATGGTGCTTGCACCAACTCCTTTGCTCGTGTTCACCTTTGAAGCATTACGGCTCCCCGAACTGCGAGTAGCCGAAACACTGCTTCTCTCACCAATTCGGGGAAATCTGCTGCAAACTCTAATCGTGCTGCCTTTTTTGCTCATGTTTGTGCGAATGGACTTTCCTATCCCTCACCCTTCACCCGGGAAAAAACGTTGGACATTGAAGGTATTGTCTTCAGTGACTGGATTTAGCTTTGGTGCCTTGCTCCTTTTGTTACTGAGCATAACGCCTTTTTCTCCAGAGTCCCCGCGGCCAGTTTCAGTTTCTGAACACAACGACATCGAGACTAGCGTTCGTACCGTGACAGTCCAAGCACCAAACCGCATTGGACAGTTGGATCTTGTTCTGCATGATGAAGCAATTGAACTTTCCTCCGTGCAACAAGTAGAGAATTTCATGGCCGACCAGCGCGACTCCCCGCTTCAGGTCCAAGTCACCACAAGTGTCTTCCTAGATAGAAAACGTGTTCGGCTTCGTCTGGATGCCAAACGGCCGTTGTCCTCAGTTCGGTTACGGCTGTTGTCCGAGGAGCCGCTCTTCCTGCTCCATTCCGAACTACCGACGAGGCTCGCCGATGATCGTCGCAGCGGTGATATCTTCATTGGAGCAAACCCGCAGTTGCCGCTTTCATTTGAGTTCACCGTCCCTGCCGATGCAGAGTTATCGCTTGAGTTTTTTAGTGTACCCCGCACCGAAACACTGGCAAGTTACATTGCTGGAACCTCGGACAAGCTGCTTCTGACCGAGGAGTACCGCGAATTGGTGCCTCTGCAGAGCTCAGCGAGATAAGGCGCGTGCAGAACGTGTGGTTACACCTTGACCTGGACGCCTTTTACGCCTCGGTAGAGCAACTGGACAATCCCGAGTATCGCGGACGGCCGGTCATTGTCGGCCAGGGTAAGCGCGGAGTAGTATCGGCATGCTCGTACGAAGCACGCCGATTTGGGGTTAGGTCGGCAATGCCGGTGGCGCAGGCCGAGAAGTTGTGCCCCGACGGCATCTTTCTACCGGTACGAATGCAGCGATACCAAGAAATCTCACGCGCCATAATGCTGCACTTGTACGACTTCACGCCGGAACTACAACAAATCTCGGTTGATGAGGCTTTTCTCAACTTAAGTGGTACCGAACGGCTCCTCGGCCCGGTGGAAGCAAGTGCGCGGCGCATCAAGACCCAGGTTCGCGACCAGTTCGGCCTATGCTGTTCGGTGGGAATTGCAGAAACTAAGTTTCTAGCAAAGCTCGCCTCGGACTACAAAAAACCAGACGGTCTGTACCGCGTACTCCCAGGAGAAGAGCAGCCGTTTGTCGACACCCTCGAACTTTCGGATCTCTTCGGGGTTGGTAAACGTACGGTGCAACTCTTGGAAGGTTTAGGAGTCCATTCTCCACTGCAGCTACGGAAGTTCAGGCCTGAGGAGCTGCGTGGCTACTTTGGCCCCTCGACTGGGGAGTATCTCTATCAAGTTGCCAGAGGCATTGACCCGGGCATTTACTCAGGAGGCGCCGAGGATCGCTCTATTAGCCATGAAACTACCTTTGAGACCGACCTGCGCGATTCCCAGGCACTGCGCTCTGTGCTGTTGGAGTTATGCCAGGCTGTATTTTTCCGCGTGGCAAAGCTCGAACTTAGTGGTGCGGTCATTTTTATCAAACTACGTACAAATGACTTTTTAACCCGCAGTGCCCGCCACACGCTTAGCCGACCGGTAGTCTCGTTGGATTTGTTCTACCATGAGTGTTTACGTTTAGTAGAGAAAGCCTGGGACGGATCACCCTTACGGCTCGTAGGTGTAGGCATTGGCGGTCTTCACTCCATTGGTGAAGACCGCCAGCTTGATCTCTTTAGTGATAAGTCCGACAAATCCGCCAGGGTAGACGCGGCAGTAGCCGAACTGCACAAACGCTACGGTACCGAGGAACTAGTTAGAGCCCGCCTGGTCAAACCACGCCGTCCGTCTGGCGGTTAACAGCGTTCCTTTAAAAGAATTCCTTAAGCCGGGTTAACACTATTGCGCTGTTCACCACGCGTGTAGGCTTCAATGTTGGCTTGTACGCCCTCCATGAGCCGCTGACGTGCCTCACGCGCCGCCCACGCTGTGTGCGGTGTCAAAATAAGGTTGGGGATACCAGGCGCCGTCAGGG
>JAIVHN010000328.1 GCA_020201015.1 Spirochaeta sp.
CCTGTGCGGCACGCTGCCGCGCACACTGCCGCGCGGGCTCATGACTGGTCTCCAGCGTCTTTCTCTTGTTGGTTTGCTTCTTCTGACGCTTCCGAGTCTGCCTCCAAAAGTTCTATGGGCGGATCATCGGCAAAGGCTGCGCCGATACCGGCGCCCGCAAGCTTGTTCCGCAGGCCGCGAGGAACCTGCCGGGCCAATATCTGGAGCAGTTTGTTGGCGGTGCCGGGAACACAGATGGTCCTGCCTCGGTCTACGCTGCGTAGCGATATACGAACAACCTGGGGAGCGGGCATCCAGCGCAACAAAAACCTGTTTCGTTTGCGGCCAGGGTATACCGCACTGTCGCGGTGGAAATCGGTGTGAGTAAACCCTGGCATGAGCAGCTGCACTCGTACACCATGTGGGCCGAGCTCAAGTGCTAACGACTCACTAAAGCTGTTCAGACAGGCCTTAGTGGTGCAGTACATGAGACTACTGCGAGTTGCAAGCAGCGATGCTAGCGAGGAGACATTGATGATAACGCCGGTGCCTGCCGCTTTCATAGCTGGGGCAACCGCGTAAGCAAGCCTCATTGGTGCGGTCACGTGAACCGCAAGCATGCGCTCGTGTTCGCTAAAGGAGTCCTCGGTAAAGCTCTCTCCACGACCATAACCGGCGTTATTTACCAGGTAACCAAGTTCTTCGTGGCTTGACAGTTCGGCGGCAAAATTTTCGAGCGCGTTGCGGTCTGACAGCTCAAGGATTCGAATCTCGGTGGTGACGCCGTAACGCTCGGCAAGTTCGCGCTCTAATTCTTCAAGTTTTTCCAGTCGTCGCCCGGTGACTATGAGGTCATATCCCCGAGACGCAAGTTGTTCTGCAAAACTCCGGCCAATCCCGCTGCTTGCCCCGGTAACACATGCTGTGGCCACTAGAGCACCTCCAGTAGAGCACCGGCAAAGGTAAATCCTCCACCAAAAGCCGCCAGTCCAATAATAGAGCCTTTTTGATGGGCCTGAGTCAGGATCTCTTCAAGGCAGAGTGGGATCGTGCTTGATGACGTGTTTCCAGAGTATTCAATATTGCTGTACATTTTGTCCTTTGGTGCCTCTACGCGTTGTCGTACCGCATTAATAATGCGTTGGTTTGCTTGATGTCGGACTATAAGCTCCAGATCATCTGGAGTTATCCCGCACTCGGCGCATGCATGTTCAAGCATCAGAATCATATCCTTTACAGCTTCCACGAATACGGTCGGTCCGTCCATGGTGATGCAGGCGCCAGGGGCGAAATTCGGCACTCGCAGGGTCTCGCCGCTTTCGCCGAGAGCTGCGAGTACCGGACGCTTAACCCGCAACTGCTGTCTCGGCGTAGCTGCGCTATCACCACCGGCCCCGCTGGCCGCGCTCGGCATAAAGACTGCCGAGCTCGGACACAATTTGGGTATATGCAATGGGAAGAAAGTCGGCAAACTGGAGAAATGCCACCGGCCTGCGCCCTGCAAGGGCCTCACCAATGGACTCCCCGACTATGAGGCTTTCGGACAAGGGGGAGTTGTGCACCCAGCCCGGAAAACTGTCGTGAGTCCCTTGGTGACGCCAAATACATCGCCCATAGGATCCTCCAAATCCTCTCCAAAAAGATGAACACGCTCGTCGGCCGCCATGAACACGCTCGTCGGCCGCCATGAACACGCTCGTCGGCCGCCATGCACACGCCCAGAACTCCGCGGATAGCCTCCAGCATCGGTACCGGCTTGTCGCCGTCCGGATTCCCGCCTGCCGAGTTACTCAGGCTCACCGCACTCAGGTCACCGCGGTACTCCGTGGCCTGCGCACCCACATATGTCGGAAGTGGAGCAGATGCTCCCAAAACGAGACGCGGCTCTGCGCTCCGAAAGGCTTCCTCGGCAATGGGGACGAGCTTAGCACGGATCTCCTCGGGAATGCGGTATACCAGTTCGCGGTCTATTTCGCGTTCCAGTAGGTATCTCTGGAAATGAATAATTGGATCACCGCTCTTATTCACCAGCGCAATTTCGCTGGCAGTCCGGTACACCCGTTGATCGTCGGCGTTGGTATGGTTGGAAAGGCGATCAGCTTCAAAAACAATAATGCGAGGCCCGCGGTGCAGTCGCATTTCGGCGCAGATACCTCCAAAGCCGTCGTAACACAGGTGTGGTTGACGCCCGTCCAGGTATTCAATGGGAATGCCGTAGAAC
>JAIVHN010000236.1 GCA_020201015.1 Spirochaeta sp.
ATCCATAGCGGGCGGCAGAGTTCTCATCTACCAAGATCCTAAGTTCCGGGCTACCTTGATCCAGGTTATCTTGAATATCGAAGACTTCCGGGTAGTCGGCAAGCCTCAGTCGCACTGCCTCGGTCACCAGCGCAAGCTCATCGAGCTCCTCGCCAAAGAATCGGAATACTACCGGAGGGTCTTGCGGCGGTCCACTGGGAGCCTTGCGAAAGCGCACCATCTCCGGGCCTGCTATATCAAGCGTTTTCTCCTGTATATCACCCATGACCTCGGCAATGCTTCGCGTCCGACCTTCATCAATCTCGGCCAAATCTACCGAGAGCTGAGCAATACTACTGCGAGTCACCGAGCCGTCCTGACGCCCAGTGAACCCAATACTTGAAACAACCGACAAAATCTCCCCGTCCCCAATTCGCGGAAGCACCTCTCGCTCAAACTCTGCAACAACTTCGTCGGTGCGCTGCAACGGTGTACCAGGAGGCATCTCAATCTCAATGAAAAACACCGAGAAATCTTCGGCCGCAAAAAGGTCAGGTGGTATGGTGCGTACCAAACCGAAGGTTACAAACATAATCACGAACATGAGCGCAACCGTCTTAAACTTGTGTCGATATATGCGCCGTATAAATCCCGCGTAAGCCGTTTGGACCCTTTCAAGCAGGCGGCGCCGTACTGGCTTAGATCCGCCCGGCCAGTCAGCGTAATGTGACGGAAGGAATACGCTTGCCTCAAAGGTAGATGCAACAAGCGCAATAGTTACAGTAATTGGTACGACGCGAAGAAATCGACCTATGACCCCCGGCAGGAACGCCAACGGCAGGAATGCAGCAATAGTGGTGGCCGTGGCGGCGATAATAGGGATAACGACCTGGTCGACTCCACGAACTGCTGCATCACGCCGTGACATCCCCTGCGACTGCAGCCGATAGCTGTTCTCAACAATGACAATCGCATGGTCAACGATCAGCCCAAGCACAAGCACCAACGCAAATAGAGTGTTACTGTTGAGTGTTTCGCCGGTCGCCTCAAGAATGATAAAGGTAACCGCAAAGGTCACCGGAATACCCAAGCCCGTCATGAGGGCGTTGCGGATTCCCACAAACAGGAACAAGATTACCACAAGCAGGATGAGGCCGAGGACTGCGTTTGATACGAGTACGTCGAGACTATCACGAATTTGCACGGTTGAGTCGTTAAAGAACGCCAGCTCAACTCCTTCGGGTAGCTCGGATTCATACGCCGTTGATACACGCCGGGCCTCGTCAATAACGCCTATTGAACTGCCGCCTGGAACTTTTGTTACTCGCAAAGAGATTGCCGGAAGACCGTTAAAGCGCGCCCCACCCGCGTTGGCGTCGTAGTCCTCACGTATCTCGGCCACATCGCCCAACAAGACCACTCCCTGACCATCGGTACCGGCGGTGCGAACGACCGTGCGTGAGAACTCATCTATGTCACGGATTTCACCAACGGTACGCAAAATGTAGTCACGACTGCCGCTACTCAATGTTCCGCCCGGAATCGTAACATTGCGGGAGCGAACGGCCGCCACAATCTCTTCAAGCGCTACACCAATAGCCTCTGCTCGGATTCGATCCACCGCAATGAGCACCTTACGATCACGTGATCCAACCGGAATTACGTCCGAAACCTCAGACACCCTGCGCAGTTGATCCCTGAGCTCAAGCGCAGCACGATTCAGGCTGTCGTACTTGGTTTCTCCGTAGAGTACCACCTCAATAACCGGGAGAAAGTCGTTGGATGAGAAGTCTTCTATCGAGGCCTGTAAGGTTCCCTCCGGCAGGTTAACATTCGAAAAGCGGTTCCTCACCTGCTGGAAAAGCGAATCAAACTCACCGGGACCAACCCCCTGCTCAAACCCAAGAGTTACAACCGAGATCCCCTCGTCTGAAACCGACCGTACTTCGTCAAGGCGATCAAGACCCTGCATCTCATCTTCAATAGGAATAGTGACGTTGCGTTCAACATCTTCGGCCGCCACACCCGGGTAAGGTACTGTTATATTCACAGAGAAAAACGGCACCTCTGAGAACTGCTCCTGTGGTAGATTCCTGAGGCTAAAGAGTCCCAGGACAAGAATAACGACGGTTGCTATCGTAACAAGTACCGAGTTGGCTACCGAGAATTTACCTATACTCATGAATAACTCCCGCTAACCTTAACGTCCGGCTGCCGATGAGACCATGGAGGGGCGTACAACTAACCCATCACGCACGCGAGTAAGACCAGAGTTCACGACCCGTTCGCCCTCGGACAGTCCATCAAGCACCAGAACCCGATCAACAAACTGATCACCTAACTGAAGCTCACGCCGCTCCGCACGGTTATTCTCGTCCAACACATAGGCGTACGTGGCATCTTGTTGGCGGAGCAAAGCGGAAACCGGTACCAGAATTCCCGCTGCGCCGGTCTCCACCTGTATTCGCACCGATGCGGCCATGCCAACGCGAGCTTCATCACCGCACGGATTTTCCCACGTCACGCGCACACTGTAACTCCCCGTTGCTGGATCGGCGCCCACAGCAACCGCTGAAACAACAGCTTCGGGCTCATGCTCAGGGCAGGCCCGTGTACTTACCACAGCCTGATTGCCAGGAGATACAAGCGCAATTTCCCGTTCGCCAAAGAATACATCAACACGGAGTCTGTCGAGATCCACGACTCGAGCTACCGAACTGCTGGCGCCGACATAAGTTCCTACCTCTAATTCCGGTGGACGAGAGGCAACCACTCCATCAAAGGGCGCTTGCACGGTACGAGCCTCGAACTGGCGTCGTGCGGACTCATAGCGCGACCCTGCTCCCTCAACTGCAGCACGAGCGCGGGAAAGGTCCAGCCTACTTGCGCTCCCACGCTCAAATAGACGTCCAATAGCCGCCGAGTCCAGCCGTGCGGTCTCGAGCTCTTGCCGAGCCTGCTGCATAGTATAACGCTCAACCTCGTCGTCAAAGCGCAGCATAACCTGTCCGGCAGCAACCCGATCACCAAGCTCAAAGCCAAGCTCACGGATAGTACCTTGAGTTTCGGTTACAAGAAGAACCTCACGAGCACCGGCCACAATGCCGGTAGACTCCACGCTATCTATGAGGAGACCGCTGCGCACTTCCACGACCTCAACGGCAGGTTGCGTCCGGTCCTCGGCGCTGTCGGCGGCCCCCTGGCCGGTGGCTGCAGATCGCCCTTCCGCCCCACCCCGACCGCACGAGGCAACGAGCAGCACAATGGCCAGAATTCGCAACACCTTCATTCCATCTACCTCCGTTCGGGCTAAGATACAAACTCCTGAGCTGCGCGAATAGTCTGGAGTTCGCTATAAACTTGTTTCCCCGCAGTTTTCACGACGTGTCGTGCGCTACCCGCAACGTGCATTTTGTTTTTTGTAAAAAAATGGCTACCTTACAGTTCATGAATACAGACATCATTGAGGTAAACCACTTATTCAAGACCTACCGTGATACCCGTGCGGTAGACGATATGAGCTTTAGAATTGAAGGGCCCGGCTGTTTCGCGTTCCTTGGGCCCAACGGTGCGGGCAAGACCACAACCATGAAGGTTCTGTACGGCAAGGCCAAACCGGATCGTCACGATTCAACGCAGCTTTCGGTCTTTGGATACGACCCACGCTCCTCGGAGCTCAACATTAAGGCCCTGGCTGGCGTTGCACCTCAGGACGACAATCTGGACCAGGAGTTAAACGTACTGCAGAACCTGCAGATCTACTCGAGGTTTTACGGGCTAGGCACCTCACAAGCAGCAGCGCGCATAGACTATCTGCTTGAGTTCATGGAGCTGGCTGAACGCCGCACGGCGCGGGTACGTGAGCTCTCCGGCGGAATGAAGCGTCGCCTTATCATTGCCCGCGCATTGCTTGGCAACCCACGGCTCCTGATACTTGATGAGCCGACAACCGGGCTGGACCCACAGGTGCGACAACTCATCTGGGATAAGCTTCGTAGTCTTATTAAGACCGGCGTTACCATATTGCTTACTACCCATTATATGGAGGAGGCTTACCAGATTGCCGACACCATCGTGATAATGGATAAAGGTAAAAAGGTGCTTGAAGGGGCTCCACGTCGGCTCCTTCGTGACAACATAGAGGCCTACGTGCTGGAGCTGAACCGCCCTGAGCGCAAAGATGAGTTGCTTGGAATGCTACAGTCCAACGGTCACCCTGAGATTCGGGTCGAGGACTCCGGCGAGCGTGTGCTCTACTACGCGGGCAACATCTCCCACCTTGAAGACCTTGGTTCACACCTTGCGCCGGACGAGTTCCTCGTACGGCCCAGCAACCTTGAAGACCTATTTTTGCGAATAACCGGCCGGAGGCTCAACGATGCCCAATAACAGCACAGCTACCACCCCAGCGAGCACCCCAGCCGCCGAGTCCCAAAGGAACGCCGCACTACCCGGCGCAGCCCTTGTCGGCGAGAATTTCTTAGCCGCACCAATAGATGGCGCAAGCGCCCATCCGCGCAATTTTGTGGGGCGAGTCATGAGTGTGTGGTATAGACATGTTCGCGTGTACAGCCGTACGCTTATCTCAAATGCTCTACCCCCCTTCCTCGAACCCCTCATTTTTCTCGTAGGAATTGGAATGGGGCTGGGCCAGTTCGTGGGTACTATGGACGGACAACCTTACATACAGTATCTGGCCGCGGGCCTGCTCATTACCGCTGCCATGTTCACAGCAACCTTTGAGTGTTCCTTCGGCACCTACATCAGACTGGAGTTCGACAAGGTTTACGACGGCATGCTTGGAGCCCCAATCACAGCCAACAACCTCTTGCTTGGCGAAATAGTGTGGGCGGCAACAAAGGGGTTTGTATTCACCCTGGCTGTGCTGATTGTTGCAATGACCGCCGGGATACTTTCACCGGGATGGATTCTGTTTGCCCCTGTTATTGGTTTCTTTACGGGCGCAATGTTTGCCACTCTTGGGCTACTCATGAATGCCTTTGTGAAGAACATCAACCAGTTTAATTTTCTCTTCTCGGGCCTCATCTCGCCAATGTTCTTTTTTGCCGGTGTGGTCTTCCCTATCGAGAACCTCCCACGCGCGGCACAACCAATTGCGATCATACTCCCGCTCACTCATCCGGTTCGTCTCACTCGCGCATTGGCCGGTGCAGGTTGGAGTCCAGAGTTATGGTGGAGTATTCTCTATATTGCAGTCGTGACCGCAGCGATGGGGACCGCAGCACTTAAGTTGCTGAATAAGAAGCTGGTGGATTAGGCGGCAGGGGAGCTGTCGTCGTAGGCGGCACCCCTCCTATGCGTAGGGGGCCTGCTGCCTTCGTAGGTGCAGGGGGCCTGCCGTCCGAACTACTTCTTATCCGGCCTCTTCTTTGGGGCAGGATTCTTGCCCGATGCTTTCTTGCCGTTTCCGCCAGCCGCACCTTCTGTGTTCGCCGCCGAGGCCATGCCCTCAGCCATCTTGTTGGTTACCAGCTTGACCGACTTGAGCACTTTAGTAGACAAACGAACGCCGGAAGCGCGCACTCCTTTAACGAGATAGTCCTCAATTCGAAAAATCTCCTCCAACACCCGTAATTGCGGCTTGGGTTTGTAGCTCAATACAACGCTCAGGTCTTCCCGCACCGTGAGTTTGAGAATTTCCGAGCCCTCAGGTACCAGCTCGTAGCTCTTGGCCAGAATGTACTGCTCAATTCGGCATCGCTTGATGTAGCTTGAGCCGTCTTTATTCCGATACACCACAGAGAACACCAGCTGCGACAGGGAGTCCTTGTCGGCCGCACCGCAGTATAGCAT
>JAIVHN010000237.1 GCA_020201015.1 Spirochaeta sp.
GCCAACTTTGATCATCGCGTCGGGGGAATGTGGCGCCCAATCTGGGTCGGCAGCACCGAGTACATTGCCTCTCACGACATCATCGACATTAGCTATGATCTGCTGCTCCTCGGCATTTGCCTGGCCTTTGCCGCCTATAATTTGCTCATTTACCTGGCGGGTAGCCGTAGATCGGCCGCACCGCTCCTCTTTTCCGCCTTCTTTCTCACGGTTGCCGTTCGTGCACCTACCCTTGGCGCGGTGTTGTTGACCCGTGTTCTACCCGGCTTTCCCTGGCATGCGCTCATCTTCCTTGAGTACATGACCGGACACTTAATCATTGCGTTTTTCTGCACCGCATTGCAGCTTGCGTACCCGCGAGTCTTGGGTCGATGGTTTCGTGCTGCGGTTCTCTCGGTTATGGGTGGATTCACCGTAATTCTGGTGGCGGCGGGGGTAACCCGATACTCGCTCATTATTAATGCCTTCTTGGTAGCGGCGGTTGCCTTGCCGGGCTATGCTGCAGGCTGCCTCATTCTGGCCACGGTACGCGGCCACAAGCAGGCCCGCTTTGGACTTATGGCCTGTGCAGTTGTTCTTGGCATTGTGATAAGTGAGTGGGCCCATTTCTCGGAGCTGGTGCTCTCACGCGATGCAACGCCGCTGGGGTTTTTGCTTGGTCTGCTATCCGCGCCTCCGGCGGCCCGGGCCGCTACCCACCTTAGCTTCACCGTGGTCACGGTGCTGGTGGTGCTACTGGCAGCCAGCCTACTGCTGTATAAGGTCTCGGACGGCCTCTTTGGAGCCGCCGCCCGTGAGGCGGCGGCCGCCGGTATGCTTGGCGACTCAGCCGCAGCCGCCACGGCTGGCGCTCCTACCGGCACCCTCGCGGCCGCCGAGGCCCCCGCAGACCCCAGTCCGGCCTTCCATCACGGATTTCGCAACCGCTACAAGCTCACCAAACGCGAGACCGAGATTGCCGCCCATGCGGCCGAGGGCCTCAGCAACAAAGAGATTGCCGCAGCGCTCTACATCTCCGAGGCCACCGTACGCACCCATATCTACCGCATCTTTAAAAAGACCCAGTCACAAAACCGTACCGAACTCAGCAAGTCCTATTACAACGCCGCATCACGGTGACCCGCAAAACCAAAAATATACGACTAATTACGTACATGCGTAGCGTAGTCTAAGCGCTATTGTTGGGTTCATCGGTCTGTAAAACGCTTTGCATTGCTGGCCGACCACGCGCACACGGAGGTCCGCATGTCTCGTTGGGTACAATGCAACATATCGCGTGATCAAAAACGTCAGGTAGCCATTCTCAGGCCGCGCATGATCGCTACTACCATGGCCATTTTTATGGGAATGATGGCATGCGCGCTTCCCTCTGCCAACAGATCTCCCAGCGGGCTGGCCTTGCAGGTGACTGTACCTGCAGGAACTGCTGGAAATGACGCGATAGCCCCAGCTGAGCTTAGCTCTCTCCAGTTGAGTTCGGCGGAGTTACGCATCCTCATTGCTAACGATGACGGGATCGGTTTAGGCGGTGCCTTTCGGGATCGTTTTTGTATGCGGAACTCACGTTTGATGGGGGTTCGATAGAACGCTACTACGGCTACAGCCGCGCCCTCACGAACGCGGGAGAGATCAGCACTGCGACCGTGAACTTGAACGCCTCCTATCAAGACCTTGCTGCCCAGGTACGTGACTGGTACGAAATCAACCTCCCTGAGCGGGGTTTTCAGACAAATGTGTATGTAGACCAGGATACCGGAGACGATACGAATATTGGTTCGATCGATCTACCAGTCGCAACGCTTACAACCGCGCTCGCGCAGGTTGAGGCTGGCGGAATCATCCGTGTCACTGGTGGAAATTACTTCGAAGACATGCTTGTCATTGATAAAGTGGTGGAGGTGATGGGGAGCTATGATCCGACATTCAGTGTTCAGGACCGCTTGGGAACTCCAACATCAATACGCACTTCTCAAACTAGCTTTGGAGCTGGTTTCCAAGGCGTTGCAAGCATCTACGTGACTAATACGGGCAACCTGACACTCTCGGAAGCTGTGGTTTCTTCCGGACTTTTTGATAGCTTGCCGACCCATGCCATAGTTGTGGATGGTGGATCGGTGACGGTAACGGAGACTGAAATACGAGCTGGCGTTCCCGACGGCACGACAGCTGTTACAGACTCGTACGGAATTCGCATATTCAACAGTACTAGCGTGTCGCTTCAGTCTGTCGATTTTGCAAGTGGCAGCGAGGTGTATCCACCAACACTTCTCCATGCTCTACGGTCGGAGTCGTTTGCTGGTAGCCTCGCCATAAACAGTTCTTCATTCACAACACCATCCCAGACTAACCCCATAGCACAGGAATATGTGCCAATTTCCTTAAACGCTACAGCGACAGCGGATATAGAGATTGCAGATAACGACATCAGCTTTGCTCAGCAGTCAGCCATCAGTCTGAGTAGATCACTTGAGATCACCGGTGAGGATTCTGGTGTAGGCACACGCATCACAGTCACGGGTAACAGTATACGGGAGGTAGGTAACGCCGGTGGTAGCAATAATGGTCTAACTATCGAATCGGGTGGCGAGGTAACGGTTAGGAACAATGAGCTTCTCTGGATCGGCACACCCCGGGATACCGTCGGGAATCTTGTAAGCGCTATGCTAGTCACCGGTAACACAAATCAGGTAACGCTTACCGCAAATGACGTGAGTATAGGAGACAACGGAGGGACTGCAACGCAAGCGCTTCGCGTAGAGGCACCGGCAACTATCATTAACAACGTTGTTATCGTAACTTTCAACAATGCAATTAATACAACGAGTTCAGCTCTGGCGTTGGGTAATCCTGCTACAGACAGCATAATTGTTCACAATAGTTTGCAAGCCAGAGGAAGCGCCGTACGTATAGAGGGCACTACAGTTAGTTCATTGGCAATCTCAAACAATCTTTTATGGAGAACAAGTGGGACACAAGCCGTTATTCAAGGGCCAGGTTTAAACTCCGCTTTGCTTGCACCAGATGCAATTAATTCAAACTTTTTTATCGGCGCCCCACAAGTTGCTTTTGATAATGCCTTCAACGATATAGGTGTGTTGAACGGCCAGCCTTGGGCCAATGCAAATCAGGCGGGTCTCCCTGCAGAACTGAGTCTCGTCAATCTTCGCCCGACGGCAACCTCTCCGGCCACCTTCATTGAAGGAGGTTCTAACGCTTACTTGGGCTTAGTACCGGAGGACTTTGACGGCAATGCTAGAACCGGCTCTGTATCAATAGGTGCATTCGAGTATGATTAAGAGGTAGACAGCGCGATTTTGAACGGGACGCGGTAGGCAAGGAAGAGCATCGCGGTGAGTGTGTTCCCGGCGGATGTTTATCAACAACAAACAACTTGTCCTGGAACGGGTGTAAGAACAGTGTGTTACCTACCTAGTAATATCTCACGCGAACCTGATACTCTCGTGCAAACCGTGCATGACAGCTGATTTCGGCATCATAGGCCATCCGGAAACAATGCTACACACTCAACAAGACCACCCCGAGTACCGCAAGCACCAGGCCGGAGATACGGGCAGGAGTGAGCGTCTGCCCCAACAGAAAGCGGCCAAGAAGAACGGTGGGAGCGGGCGCCAGAGAGGTAATAACCGCCACAACCGAGAGTAGCCCGTAGTGCGAGGCCAAAACAAACGAGATGTTGGCCGACATATCAAGGGCGCCTGCGAGGATTACAGCACTGATTCCGACGCGGGCTACCCGGAGAGGACGTCGACCTGCAACAATGAGAAACAGCAACACCGGAAGCGCGGCGGCTCGAGCCGCTACCAAGGGCCACATGCCAGCTGCCGCAGAAGGCCGGGATATCAGAATAAAGAAGACACCAAAGCAGAGGCCAGCAATACTGCCGTAGCGCAGCGACATCAACACCTCAGAACGCGCACGCGTCCCCACGCGCTCCCAGCCCAACAGAAAAATTGCGGGAATGCTCACCGCTATGCCAACCTGCCCAAGGAGGCCGGGAAGCTCTCCCAGCACAACTCCGGCCAGAACCGGCACCGCCGCCCCAACCACTGCGGCCAGCGGCGACACCACAGCAATGACCCCGCGGGCAAGACCCTTATACAAAAAGGCCAAACCCAAGGCACCCGCAAGGCCTGCGGCCGCGCCCCACAGCATATCCGCAGTGGTGAGAATGACCCCGGCGGTGAAAGCCCCAAGCAGCGGCGCGGCAACAAGTGCCAACATCAGCCCCACGGCTTGTGACAACAACAATACCGCATAGATAGAGTTGCGGCGGGGGGGAGCTGCGTCACGGGCGCGGGTAGCCGCAAGGGTTGCTGCGGCAAAGAACATAGGCCACATGCAGGACAAGCGAATACGGTGATGGCGCCGTGGCAAGCGTTCAACATAGGCGCATGCAGCACGAAGATGTCGCTCGGCCTTATCTATCAATTGACCGACCACAAGCAGTGCATTCTCCCGGTGCTCAGGTGCAAAGAGATCAGCGGGCTCCATGTCAAAGGGCGCGCAGAAACTCCGTGGAACATAAATCCAGCCACGTTCGTAATCCTTCTTCAGACCCCGGATTACATTAACGCTCTGCAACCCCAGTCCACACTCACGGGAAAGCGGCAGCAGTTCACAGCGCCGCTCAGCAATACGCGGATGCGCGTCGGCAAACAGGTCGGTCACCAGGTACCCAACAACTCCCGCCACGTGATGCATGTAGTCGTCTAAATCGTTCTCGGTTTCAACACGAACACCACGCAGTTGCCAACGTGCCATACCGCGAGTCGTCTTCCGCAGACGTCCAACGATCGCGCGGCGGACATCGACCGGAAACTCCATAAGCACGTGAATGAGTTCGGCGCATTCGTGCGCCACCTTGCACTCCGGATCGTTATAGTCATGAGTATCCTGTTTGAGCTCCTCAACAAGTCGATGTACAGGCTCGCGGCCAGCAAGCACGTGATCCCACAGGTACAGAAGGTCAGCCTTGCGGGCAGCGGGGAGCGTGTAGTTGTCCTCAAGGTAGTCCGAGACTCGAAACAGCAGATACGCAGTGCCAACATAATTGCACAATGGCTGCGGCAGTCGTTCTATGGAGAGCGCAAAGGTGCGGCTGGTTTGTTTTAGAAGCTCATGGATGTAGTCATGCACGCCCAAACTATAGTGGAACACTCAAGGTTCTTCAATTGCCAGCTTGCCGTTTGTTTTAGCCTGATATTACCGCTTGACAACTTTTAAATAGCGTGCTGTACTTCGGCTAAGCGAACCGTGGTCTCACGGAATCCTGCCGATAGCCCGTCATTCCGGTTGATCCAACCGCCCTACTCGGGATCCGCGTTTTCAAGTGATATCCAAAACCGCAATACTAAACTCGTGCACTTCTGCCGTAGCTACTGGCTATATATGGGCTGAACTGTACACAAAGGAATTTCATGTACCCTAAGTCTTTTTCAGAGCTGGAACTTATCCAGCCAATTCTTGATGCAGTTCAGATCCAAGGCTACACCGAGCCTACCGAGATACAAGCTCGTTCTATACCTGTCCTTCTCTCAGGACGCGACCTCATGGCAACAGCCCAGACAGGCGGCGGTAAAACCGCGGCATTTGTCCTTCCGTTGCTGCAGCAGCTGGCAATTTCTATTGCTCAGGACAGCGCAATGGAGAAACCTGCCACGGTCGGACCCGAAAGCGGCCGTTACGGCGATTCAGGCAATAATGGCCGACCGAACGGACGTGGCCAGCATTCGTGATTACGGCGCGAAAATGAAAATTCGGCACACCGTTGTGTACGGTGGTGCCCCGAAGCCAACCCAGCAGCGTCTTTTGGCTGAGCAACCCCATATTTTGGTTGCAACTCCGGGACGACTTCTCGACTTCATCAACGAGCGCCATGTATCGCTTGAGCGTGTACACTTCCTGGTGCTAGACGAGGCCGACCGAATGCTAGATATGGGATTCATTCCCGATGTTCGTCGCATTTGTGCAATGACCGAGAAAGACCGTCGCACCGCACTGTTCTCTGCCACTATGGCGCGCGAGATTGCAGCGCTGGGTGAGTCCATCCTCAACAACCCTGAGCACATTGAATGTGGTACCAACACATTACCGGTGGAGAGTATTGATCAGAGCGTGATGTTCGTCGAGCATGGCAACAAAAACGAGTTGCTCCTGAACCTCATTGCCGAACGCGGCATGCACCGCACCATTGTGTTTACCCGAACCAAGCATAGAGCCTCTCGGTTGTCGATGATGCTTGAGAAGCACAACATCAAAAGTGACTCAATTCATGGCGACAAAAACCAGAGTGCGCGTCGACGTGCCTTGGATGCCTTCCGCGGGGGCCGCATTCAGGTGCTGGTTGCTACCGATGTAGCAGCGCGTGGAATTGATGTCGATGCAATATCACATGTCGTAAACTTTGAGATGCCCAACGAGGCCGAAACCTACATTCACCGCATTGGTCGTACAGGACGTGCAGGGGCCGACGGCGCGGCATTGTCAATGTGTGACCGTGACGAGATTGGTTCACTGCGATCTATCGAACGCCTCATTAAAAGTTCGGTACGGGTCGATAGCGACCATGCGTTCCATTTTGACGCTCCGGAGCCACGTGCTGGCGGGCGCGGTGGCAGCCGTGGCGGGCGCCCCAATGGTGGACGCAGCGGCGGCCGACCCAGTAGTGGCGGCCGACCCAGTAGCGGCGGCGGACGTGGTGGCAACGGTGGCGGCTATCGTGGTGGTGGGCGCCCCAGCAACGGCGGGGGCCGCAGTCGCAGCTACGGTGACGGTGCTCGCAGAGGGGCCTAATGCTCGCTACGCTATACGCTATTTATTGCGACCGAGAAATGTATCTACGGCGGCGTCGTTGATATAGCCGAGCTCAACCGCTATCTCTCCAAAGAGGCGGTTGGGCTCTTTTTTTTGCTGTTCAAGAACCTCCGCCCGCTGTTCCGGGCTCATTGCCCCAATCTTTACCAGAAACTCACCAATGCGTTCCTGTGAGGTTTGTTGTCCTTCAGCCATACTTTTTTTCCTTTTGCTTGAGGTAGAGCAATCTCAACGAATAAAAGCGCGAATCTTATTGTTGATATACTCCACAGCCCAGACCATGACAAAAATCAAAATAGTAATTGTGAGCGTCTCATCAAAAGCTAGCATCCGAGTCGAACGTACCAGTTCAAGGCCTATACCACCCGCACCGACAACACCTAGAACCGCAGAGTAGCGGATATTGATATCTAAGCGAAACAAAGACCAGGACACAAGCGCCGGTGTTACCGAAGGTATAATTGCCTTACTTATAATCTGCAGAGGTGTTGCTCCGGTGGCGGAAACAGCCTCTATCTGTCCCCTGTCTATTTCCTCTATGGACTCGGCAAATACCTTACCAAGCATTCCAATGCTGTTTATCGCGAGCGCTAAAATCCCCGGCAAAGGCCCAAGACCCACAGCCACGATAAACAACAGAGCCCAAATCAGCGCCGGTACGGCCCGGGTGAAGGCTGAGAACACCTTGAGCGCAATCTCTAAGGTCACGTGCGGGGTAATGTTGTGTGCCGCCAACACACCTACGACCAGTGAAAAAATTACACCTAAAAAAGTTCCAAGGATCGCAACATAGAGCGTCTCTATAGCGGGGCCAATTATTCGTCCAAAAATGCTAAAGTCCGGTGGAAACATCTGACCGAGCATAACCACCAGACGCGCACCGCCTTCAATAATGCGGGCAATATCCAGGTTCATCCCCAGAATACTCGCAACAAACAGTGCGGTAAGACCAAGTGCCCACCACAACGGCACAAGCCGCCGCATAGGGGAACGGCCATAAAGATCTTGTGCTACAATTTTTAGGTCACTCATATCAGACGCCCCCGCAGCTTGGCGGTGACAAACTCAATTGCCAAAATCAAACCAAGAATCCAGAGTATTGCTACCGCCGCTTCCTGGTAGCGAAAGAGCCGTACCGAAGTCGACAGAGTAAAACCAAGCCCCCCGGCGCCGACTAATCCAACAACCGCCGCCGACCTTATATTCAAGTCAAACCTATACAGCGACCACGAGACAAAGCTGGGTGAAAACTGTGGCACAACGCCTTTCATCATCACCGCAAAGGTACCGGCACCGGTTGCCCGCACAGCCTCAATCTGCCCAGCATCGATGTCCTCGATGCTGTCGGCATAGGACTTAATGAGCATCCCAGCTCCCGAAAGCCCCAGTGCAATTGTCCCCGCAAAGGGGCCAATACCGACTATAGATACGAGCAACAAGGCCCACACAAGGGGTGGAATGGTTCGCATAAACACCGCCACTGCTCGGGCAACCTGCATGACTACCGGGCTTGGGCTTATGTTTCGAGCAGCAAAGAAGCCCAATGGGGCGGAAAACACTACCGACAAGAAGGTGCCAGCATAACTCATAGCGATGGTTTCTACAGTTGGGCCCAAAAAGCGGCGCCAAACCGAGAACTGCGGCGGCAGCAGGTCCTCGGTGAGGAACTTCAGTATATTGGGAATACCTCGGTACAAATCCTGAATGCGAAACCCTGTCCCATGCACACTTACCAGAACGGCTACGGTGAAACCAAGAACTATGAGCCGTACAATTCGTCGCCGACGGACGAGATTTCGCCGGGTATACTCAAGTACGCCGTCACTCATCAATCTGATCTCCTTTCTCACCGTACAGATCTCGAATGACCTCGTCGGTCACCTCTTCCGGCTTCCCAATGAAGGTGATCTCACCGTCCTTAAGTCCAACAATGCGGTCTGCAAAACGTTTCGCATAATCCACCTGATGGAGATTAACAATACAGGTTATATTTTCCTCGCGTGTCACTTCATGGAGGTAGTTCATCACGGTGTCGGAAGCCTTTGGGTCCAAACTCGCAATGGGCTCGTCGGCAAGTACCAGACGCGCGTTCTGGGCTATGGCCTTTGCAATGCCAACCCGTTGTTGCTGCCCGCCCGAGAGCTGGTCCGCACGCTTAAAGCGCTGCTCGCCCAACCCCACCCGAATCAACAACTCAACCGCCCGCTCGCGATCTTGTTTAGAATAGAGCCCCAAGGCACCGGAAATGCTCGACATGTATCCAAGGCGTCCGAGCAGCACATTCTCTACGGTGCTAAGCCGCTTTACCAGATTGTATCCTTGGAAAATCATACCAAGCTCGCGGCGCAAACGACGTAGCTTAGCTCCAGTAATTTTACTTATATCGGACCCGTTATACACAATGCGGCCACCACTCGGCTCAAATAGATGGTTTATGCAGCGTAAAAAGGTG
This sequence comes from Spirochaeta sp., assembly GCA_020201015.1. Classification (GTDB taxonomy): domain Bacteria; phylum Spirochaetota; class Spirochaetia; order DSM-27196; family SLAA01; genus SLAA01. The sequence goes on from JAIVHN010000237.1 coordinate 9,287, forward strand.
GACTTACCGGCACCGCTTGAGCCAATCATGACCAGAAACTCACCCGGCATCACATCAATGCTGACGCCGCGCAAGGCTCTGGTTCCGTCCGGAAAGGTCTTTTTGAGATCGGTTACCGAGAGAATGGGTTGTACAGACATTAGGTGATCTTCCTTATTCAGTTGAGTAATCAAACAAGAAGGCCGTCGGAGCCCACTCATGTGGACCCCGACGGCACGTAAAACCACGTACGAAACGATCTGTGCTTAGAGCCCGAGCCGTTCCTGTGTATCACGAACAACGTCGTAGGCACTGTCGTCTACCGCGACAAAACCGTCATGGTAGTTGTGGGCCTCAAGAAAGCCACGGTCGTCAAAGCTCATATACGCATTAAGAAGCGCCTCTTTCAGGCTTTCGGGAAGGTCTCCGCGGTAAGCTTCGGGTGAGCGGGGAATAGGGTCAGTCTCAGCAACCACTACAATATCTTCAATTCCTGGGTACTCCGCCGCTCGCATGCGCTGTATTTGGCTGTCCGAGACTGAAGCTGCGTCTACATCGCCATTAATAACGTAGCGTACCGAGGCGTCGTGGCCTCCACTGAAAATGACGTTCCCAAACATTTCGTCAAGCTCTTCATCTGTTGTGTCAAAAGCTCCGAGCATCATTGCGCGAGGGAAGAGGTACCCGGAACCGGATGCCGGGTCTACCCATGCAAAGGTGGTTCCAACCACATCCTCAAGGCTCTCAATGCCGGTGTCTTTGTGGGTAATAATAAAACTCTTGTAGGTTGGTGCACTTGCATCGCGCACGCCCTGAACAAAGGCTTCTGCATTCGCACGTTCGGCGGCCATTACGTAGGCCGACGGCCCAAACTTTGACACCTCAATGTGACCAAATCTCATGGCCTCGACCATAGCAGTGAAATCATTGCCGAAAAAGAGCTCTACCTCGGTTCCAAGCTCCTCCTCCATGTGTGCCAGGAATGGTTCGTAACGTTCCATCATCACCGCTTGGTCCTCCTCTGGGATTGAAAATCTTTACGCATTACTAACATAATACGGGTGAAATTGCCCGCGGACGCGGTATCGTCCCCCCAAGCGTCCCACCAAGCGTCCAACTGCGCGTCACGAACCCCCTAACCCCAAATCACCATGGATCTTGAACTGGCGCCGATCACGGGTTACCTCGAGCTGGCGCTGCGGGAAATACACCGGCAGCAGCTCGCTCACCTTCTCGACCGCAACTTGGTCAATCTCTTCCTCCACATCGTCAGGCACCTCGGTCAGTGTCTTAATATCCACCGCTACAAGATACCCACGGCCTAACTCCGAGCCGTATCCGGCAGTGAAGTCTGCCCCAACCGCGAAGAGGCCACTTTGTTCCGGATTTGCGGTGCTTCCATCTGCGGCTCGAGCTGGATGCAAGGGATACCTGTCGCCAAAACGGTCTTCAAGATAGGCGTCAACCTCATCAAAGAGGTGCTTCATTTTGTCGTCAAATTCCTGCAGTTTTGGATGTCTCATGCTCCTAACATATTCGAAAGATGCTAAATGCGAAAGGCGGAATATGGGCAAACCTTAGCCTATTTGGTTAGCCATTCACTCTTTCTATTGATAAACCACGGTGTGCGGTTGTACAATGCGCCTACGTCAGACTAAAGACCTGATGCTCATTCCGCACATTATTTGGAGAGCACCATGAAATTTCTTGACATACGGTCGCTAAAGCGGCAAATCATTCCGTTTTTACTCCTGTTAGGCTTCTGGTTGTTGCTTGCACCCGACCGCACGCCCGAGTCTATTGGCATTGGTATTCTTGTAGCTTGGGGAGTGACGGTTTTCTCGAAGAGCCTCCTCTTTACCGGTGCTGAAATGCCACTATATCGCTTGGAAAATTTCCTCATGTTCCTTGGTTACCTCGTTGTACTCATTATTGAGATTATTAAGTCAAATATCGATGTCGCTCGGATCGTACTGAGTCCCAAAATGCCGATACAACCCGAGTTCATTCGAGTTCCTATTCGCATTAAGAACGAGGTCAATCGCGTTATTCTGGGAAACTCAATCACCCTGACTCCAGGAACACTCACCGTAGAGATTACCGATGAGTACTGCCTGGTGCACGCCCTCACCAAGCACGCTAGAGATGCCCTGAACGATAGCTTTGTTACCCGGTGGGTAAAAAGAATAGATGAGGGGCTTGAATCATGACCGTAGTCAACATGGCAGTCGTTGTCGCGGCAAGCAGTCTCGCCCTTCTTACCTTTGCCTCTTTGTACCGCGCTTACGCCGGCCCTACCGCAGCAGATAGGGTTGTCTCTATAAATGTGATAACAACCAAAGTTACAATGTTGATTGTACTATTGGCAGTCATTACCGGTCAGAATATGTTCGTAGATGTGGCGCTCATTTATGCAATGATGGGATTCATTGCGACTGTGTGCGTGGCTAAGTATATAGACCGTGGCGAGTTAGGATAGGAGAGACCAATCATGCTATCGACCATTCTTATTGTGTTTTTTCTCGCCACGGGGTTGTTCTTTTTTTTAGTCGGCACTGTAGGTTTATTGCGTCTGCCGGACGCCTTCACCCGAATGCACGCCACCACGAAGTGTGACACGCTTGGAGAAGGTCTTGTCTTGGTGGCTCTTATCATCTACTTTGGACCGACCTTACTTAGTGTTAAGTTGTTTCTCATTGTAGTCTTCGTATGGCTAACGAATCCTACCGCAGCGCATATCATTGCTAAAGCCGCGTACCGCAATGCCGAGGCAGAGGGCACCAAGCTACCCGAGATCACCGAACTGAAGGAATAAGGAGCTAACCGCATGCAAATTCTCAACCTCATTCTGGTTGTATTCCTCATTCTTTGCGCCATTGCCGCTGGCCGCACAAAAGATCTTGTGAGCGCAGTGGTAATTTTTGCTTCCTACAGCTTGGTTATGGCAGTTTTATGGCTTATGCTCCAGTCGCCAGATGTCGCAATGACCGAGGCTGCAATTGGAGCCGGGGTAACCACAATAATGTTTGTTGCCGTCATTAGCCGAACATCAAGGATAGAGAAATGAAACATGCCTTTCTCATTGTAACACTTGCTGGCCTGCTGATAGTAATGTCCTACAGTTTCATTCAAATGCCAGCCATAGGTAGCGAAGAACACCCTGCCTTTAATGAGGTGTCGCAGTACTACCTTCAACGCACGGCACAGGACACAAACGCTCTAAACGTTGTGGCTGTAATAATAACCGACTACCGAGCACTCGACACACTGGGCGAGGCGACGGTGCTCTTCACCTCGGTTGCCGCAGTGCTGAGCGTTCTGGTAGTGGCTCATCCTAAACCGAACAAGAAGATGGACGAGGAAAATCATGGATGATCAAATAGTACGGGTGATTAGCCGAATTATTATTCCCTTCATTCAGGTGTATGGAATCTTTGTGGTTATGCATGGGCACCTTTCACCCGGCGGTGGATTCCCCGGTGGAGCCATTCTTGGTGCAAGCATAATTCTTTATACGCTGGCCTTTGGTGCCGAGGCCGGTGCCAAAATGATACCGCACAGAACTTCAAAATGGCTTGAAAGTGGTGCCATTCTGTTGTATATAGCCATTGGGTTAGTTGGAATTGGCGTCGGCCGCACCTTCCTCACCAATCGTGCAGCCGGATTCCCTATGGGCGAGCTTGGAAATGTCATTAGTGCAGGCTTCATACCTTTCATCACAATTGCCATCGGGATCAAAGTTGCCAGCACTATGATCACGCTCTTTCACACCATGATCGGAAAGGATCCGCATTGATGCACTCCTTATGGATCGAGTTTCTCGATCATGTAAACTACATCGGTGCCGCCTGCCTGTTCGTTGTTGGGCTTTATACGGTAATTACCCACTCTAATCTCATAAAAAAAATCATCGGCATTAACATTATGGAGACCTCGGTTTTTCTCTTATTCGTTTCCATTGGTTTTGTAAGTGGCGCTAAGCCACCGATATTGGCCGTTGGCGAGCCCGGCGGCTTTTTTGTGAATCCACTTCCCTCGGCACTCATACTTACCGGCATTGTGGTGGGAGTTGCAATAACGGTATACGGTCTCAGCATGGTCATCCAAATCCATAAGGAATACGGCACCATAGAATTAGACGAAATTGTAGAGACTGAAAAAGAGATAAAGACTCAAATATTCAGGAAGCAGGACGACACTTCACATGTTTAGTATTCACCTCCCCGTAATCGTGCTCCTGATACCTTTGGTGACCGCACTCATCATTCCGGTGATTGCCGATCGCAACTCTGCTCTGCTGCAATTTGTCGTGGGATCAGCAATGATCCTGGCTACGCTTTTAGTTGCGATAGCGCTCAGTGGGACTCTACGTGGAGAGATCTTTACCTACTACTTTGGAGACTGGCTCCCCGGATTAGGAATAGAGTTCATCATTAACGTGTTCTCGGGATTCATGTCCTTACTGGTTTTATTCATGGCAACGCTCATTCTTTTCTACGCATTCAAGGACATCTCCCACGATTTACCTGAGCACCTCATTCCTTATTACTATACCCTTATCTTCCTCATGCTCTTTGCCATGATCGGTATGATCTATACCAACGATCTCTTCAATCTGTATGTCTTCATGGAGATTCTGTCGCTCACCTCGTGTGCTATTGTCTCTATCAAGCGTACAGGCAAAAATTTATTGGCCAGTATTAAGTACCTTATGCAAGGCACAATTGGTTCCGTTTCCATACTCATGGGCATAGCCTTTATTTACATGGCCTCGGGGCACCTTAATATCAGTACCATTGCAGAGACCATGCCAGCAATCTGGGCCGCGCATCCGCAGAACGTGCTCATTGCACTTGGATTCATGTTGACCGGCTTTGGCATAAAGGCTGCCGTCTTTCCACTGCATACCTGGTTGCCGGACGCCCACTCGACCGCCCCCACACCTTCAAGTGCACTACTGTCCGGACTTGTGGTGAAGATCTACCTCTTTGCAATGATGAAAGTAATGTTCCAGGTCATCGGGATAGATATACTCCGTGAGGTCGGTATTCAGTTCTTCCTGGTGCTGTTTGCAGTTGCTGGAATGATCATGGGTTCGGTGTTTGCCATTGGGCAGAAAGATCTCAAGCGCATTCTGGCATACTCGAGCGTTGCTCAAATTGGCTACATTATGCTGGGTATTGCCTTAGCCTCACCCTCCGGACTAAATGCCGCATTCTTTCATGTAGTTTCTCATGCGCTCATGAAAGGCGCCCTATTTCTTAGCGCCGGTGCAATTATCTACAACACCGGAAAACGCAATGTGGATGACTTTAACGGAATTGGATACCGCATGCCGTTTAGTATGACGGTGTTCACCATTGCCGCGTTCGGCATGATAGGCATTCCCGGAGTGAGCGGATTTATCTCGAAGTGGTATCTGAGCATGGCGGTGATGGAAGGTGGACACCCCTGGATCCTCCTCGTGATTTTGTTCAGCAGCTTTCTCAATTCTATGTACTACCTGCCTATAGTCATCAAAGGCTTCCTCTGTGCCGAGTGTGAGGGAAGCCCCAATGTAATGGGGCGCGATAGTCTTCCGGCATCAATGTGGATACCTATGGCAATCATGGCGTTTTTGATTATTTTATTTGGTCTTTTCCCACAACTGATAATGAATATTACCGGGCAGATGCCACACCTGTTTTTGTAGTTTAGGCGCCCGTGGTTAGGATAGCGGTGCAACTACGTCGCTGAAGAGGAACGAAAGATATGACCCACGACAATTCTACGCCTGATGAACTTACTCCCTCTTTTTCTACACCCGACAGTTGGTCGAATCATGGTTATATATCCTTTTTTGCAATCTCGGTTGGGCTGGTTGGTGCGTTCGTAGCTATGACTTTTATCGGCGACGCGGTGTTCCGTCTGCCGGTGCTCAGAGAGATATTTTCTTTCAGGTACTATCCCTTGCTCTTGGTCGCCGTTCCGATCCTGTCCGGACCGCTGCAAGCCATTCTCGGAAAAAAGCGTGTTTGGCTTCGGAATCTGACCGCGGTCGGAACGACATTTCTTGCCTTCCTATTCATACTAGCCATGTACCCGCAGTTGCTATCTGACAGTATTTACAACACGGTGCCCGGTGTTTTCGGGTACGGACTGCACTTTCATGTAGACTGGTTAAGTTACGTTATGGCTGCGGTTTCTGGAGTCATGTGGCTCTTGGTGAGCATTTACGCCCGTGAATACATGGCGCCTGAACAACACCAAGATCGTTTTTATCTCTGGATGTCGGTTACCTTGGGGGGCGTCCTTGGCACCGTCATGGCCTCGGATATTCTCACCATGTTTTTGTTCTTTGAGCTCATGACCTTTAGCTCCTACATGCTAGTTGCCCACAACGAGTCCACAGAGTCAATCTTAGCCGGGAACAACTACATTTACATGGGTGTCGCCGGTGGTCTTGCGGTCCTGGTGGCCGTCATTTTGATTCTCTTCAGCACTCGTACGCTTGAGTTCACCTATCTGGCTGCCGAGCTTGCCGGAACCGGCTGGATACAGTACGCGGTGGCCGGGCTTCTCATGCTCGGCTTTGGAGTAAAGGCTGGGATG
>JAIVHN010000177.1 GCA_020201015.1 Spirochaeta sp.
GTGCAGGGAATCGACGGCTTCATCATGGCCGGTGCGGTTGACCAGCGTGCAATTGTGCCCGGCGTTGAACTGCTGAACGATGCCGGAATCCCAATCGTGGCTATAGACACATCACCTGAGGGCGGCCGAGTTGAGTACTTCATTAGTGCCGATGTAACCACGCAGAGTGCCAAGGCGGCCGAGGTGCTGGTGCAAGGCATTAAGGACCGCAATGACGGCGAGGTACCCTCCGGCGTGGTCATTGAGATCACCGGCGATGTGCGTGACATGTTCACCCGCGCCGCAAGCGAGGGCTTCATGTCGGTAATTAACGAGTATCCGCAGCTCAGCGTGTCGCAGGGCGACGGTCAGTGGAACAACATCGACTCGCACGATCGCACCTCGGATCTGCTCACTCGTCATGGTGACGATGTACTGGCTATCTACGTTCAGACGCCGGACATTATGGCTCCCGGCGCGGTTGAGGCTGTTGCTGCCGCCGGAAGAAACCCACAGGACTACGGAATTACCGGAACCTGGATGGGCCCCGAGGGCGTTGAGTTGATTCGCGATGGCCATGTGCTTGGTATTGTGGCTATGCCCGCCTACGCACCGGCGCGCATGGCGGTAGAACTGCTGCACGACATAAACATGGGTGAGCCTGTGCCGCAGTTAGGTGATGTGCTTCAGGGTGACGACGCAATCTGGGCTCCGGCCGAGGTCAAGCAAAGCCCGTGGGCCGACGGACTCTACATAGAGATGCAGGCACCCACCGTACCGCTGGAGGTCGATGTAGACGACCCACGCCTCTGGGAGAACCGCCTCAACCATTTGTGGTAGCCCATCTCTCTACGCTGCCCGACGAACCTGTGCGAAAGTGCGTCGGGTGTTGAGCATAATCTTGGTAGTATGGCTGTTCGGGCAACCGGGCAGCCTTTTTCTTTTTAAGGCTCCGGTTCTGTCTTTGAGAATTCCAACCACGATTAAAACGCAAGCCACGTGCGGGTCCACCTGAAAGACCATTAAAAAATCCTGACAGTTTAGCTTTTTCGTACTTGCCAAATTAACAAAACACTGCTATTCTTTATACAGATAAGAAAATATCGATTCAGTATTAACTATAAGGAGGTTTGTGAAGGCTGCACTCCATTGTTAGAAGGGTGCAGTTAGGGTGGTACATATGAACCGAAGAGATTTCCTGAAGACATCGGCGGCGGCAGGCTCCGCTGCTGCTGTCCTTGCAGGGTGTTCTTCCGTGAAGGTTGGTGATGCCCCCGCGCCACAGCGCATGGCATTGCTAATGGATAATAGCCTCTGCGTAAACTGTCAGGCTTGTCGGCTGGCATGTCAGAATGAGAACAACCTTCCGGTAGAAAAGGCCTATATTCGCTTTGACTATCTTGAGCAGGGCACCTTTCCAAATGTCGAGAGTTTTCTGAACCGACATAGTTGCCATCATTGTGAGGATGCACCGTGCATAGATGTCTGCCCGGTCAACGCACTCTACAAAGGCGCTGGCGGATTCACATATACAGATTTTGAGACCTGCATCGGTTGCCAATTGTGTCAGGGAGCCTGTCCCTTTACGGTACCGACTTTTGGTGCAGATCCGGCGACCGGTGCGTGGAAGATGTACAAGTGCAATGCATGCAAACACCTGGTAGCTGAGGGTAAGACGCCCGCATGTGCAACAACCTGTCTTACCAATGCTGTTCAGTATGGCACATGGGACGAGATGGTGGCAAAAGCTGAAGCACGTGTGGAAGCGCTCAAGGACAAATACCCTGCGGCAAACGTGTACGGCACTACGCAACAAGACGGTCTAGGGCTGCTTTTGGTTCTGCGAAGCCCACCGGCCGACTACCCCCACCTGGTGTAAAGGAGAAAACGATTATGGCTATGGATAGAAGAAAATTTTTTAAGAGCACGGCGGGTGTGGCCGTCGCGGCCGCAACCCTCACGCAGGTTGATATGCAGGCTTGGGCGCAAGAGATTGAGAACGTACCGACCGAGGTTAAGCGCACATACTGCAATATGTGTGGTGGCGCGTGCGGCATAGAGGTACATATCAAGAACGGTCGTGCATGGAAGCTCACCGGAAACCCAAATCACAGTCGTAGTCGTGGCAGACTGTGTCCGCGTTCGCACGCGGGGATCTACACAGCATATGACCCAAACCGGATTAAGACTCCGCTCAAGCGCGTTGCGCCTGGAGAGTTTGAGGCAATAAGCTGGGAGCAAGCCACCGACGAAATAGCAGATAAACTGAAACGCATTCTAGACCAACATGGGCCGGAGTCGGTCTTTTTTGCTCATCACCCGTCGCGACACGCATTTAACTACATCAAGCCTTTTTGTGATGCATTGGGGATAACGACCCGGCATACGCACCATGCAGCATGTAACCTAGGGCGTCTCATGGGCATGGACTATACG
>JAIVHN010000238.1 GCA_020201015.1 Spirochaeta sp.
TGATGAAGCGCTGCTGCGCCTTGCCCTCCTCCCAGGCTGGATGCCGGGTGGGCTCTACGGCTCGTTCAGCTACCGACGGGTGGGTTTCGTACCAACAATACTCGAGCGCGACGGATTTGAGGATGCCGACCTTTTTGATCACAACACGCTTTTGAGTGGCGAACTTGTGCTGCCGGTAGCTCCGGCGGTGTCCTTTGCTGCGGGCGTTACCACGACAATCCTACGGGATGAACAAGGACAGATCGTGTACGACTCGAAAGAGCGACCGGAACTCCGCTCCTCGGTGACGTTGGAGACCCGCATAGGTTATTAATGCTTGAGTATGGATAAGTCGCAACACAAGCAGCAGTTACACAGTATTCAGGTACTTGATCCGCGAGTTGCGCGAAAGATCGCTGCCGGCGAGGTCATTGAACGCCCGGCATCTATCGTCCGTGAGCTTATTGACAACGCGGTAGACGCCGGAGCCGCTCAGGTTACGCTCAGCATTGAGGATGGTGGGCTTTCACTGATCCGCGTTCAAGACGACGGGCGTGGTATGAGCATGCCTGATCTTAAGGTGTGTGCCTTGTCACACGCAACCTCGAAAATCCGTAGCGAGGATGACCTCCGGCTGTGCCGGAGCCTTGGCTTCCGTGGTGAAGCACTCTCCAGCGTTGCGGCAGTTGCGCGCTTACGCATTACAAGCCGCCAGGCAGCCGGTGAGCCGGGCGAAAACGCCGACGGCGCCCTGCTTGAGGCCGATGCCAGCGGGGCGTTAGAAGTGCGGGCGGTGCCAGCTCCGCCGGGAACTACGGTGGAGGTGCGTGATCTATTTTATACCCAGCCAGCCCGTAAACGCTTTCTCAAGAACCCCTCGGCGGAGAGCAAGCAGGTACGAACTACCTTTATCGACAAGGTTTTACCCTTCCCGGACCTTGAGTTCCGCTACTTTATCGGCGACAAACTTAAACTTTTTCTACGGTGGGCTGGTTCCGGTTGCTTGGGTTTTCCTTGAGGTAGACCCTGAACTTGTAGACTTTAATGTACACCCGGCCAAACGCGAGGTGCGCCTGCGCAACAAAAAGGATATTCACGAGGCCCTGGTGGCCGTTATAAAGACCCATCTTGAACGCAATTCCGGCATTCCCGGCGTAGCAGATACCACACCTCGCCAAAGCACTCCAGCACCGGGGCGCAACGCCCCTTGGACGCGATCATATGCAGACGAGTTCTCAGAAAAAACCGAGTGGTACAGAACTCCGCAACCGCTGCACACGCAACCGTTTGGCGGTCAAACAGTCGCGGAGCCCTATGAACCTCCAGCTTCGTCCGCTACGGCATCATCATTTGAGTTCTTAGGTACGGTCTTTGGGGTATTCTTGCTTGTCCGTATGGGTGAGACACTGCTCTTTTTAGACCAGCACGCGGTTCATGAGCGTCTGATTTATGATGAACTCCGCGAGCGTCCACGTAAACAGGCGCTCCTTGTACCGGTTGAATTTCAGACCGACCCAGAACAACGGGATCGGATTCTGTCTCGCCGGCCGGGCTTTGCACAACTTGGATTAGAAATTGAGGAGGTTCGTGCAAACACATGGCAGATCACCACAGTGCCAGCAGGTTTCGAAAACTCACCGGCCGTACTTATTGAGGTACTAACCGACGAGTACGATCTGCACGAACGCCAAAGTGCTGAGTTCTTCGCGCGTCGGGCCTGCAAGGCCGCCGTCAAAGACGGCGACCGGCTTGACGGCATCTCTGCCGAGGAGCTGATTAGCCGGGCGCTGGAGCTAAAAAACCCGCGCTGCCCTCACGGCCGCCCGCTATGGTTTGCGCTGAGCAAAGCCGACCTGTTCCGGGCAGTAGGCCGCACTTTCTAAGCAGCTAAGCCGCTGAGCAGCCATCGCGGGCCAGCTTCCAAGCAGCTTCTACAGGCTCTGCAGCATCGACTCGACCTGCGCTCGTTGCTCATATCTACTGTTTTGTTGCAGCAGATCCTCAAGCACAACCCGTGCCTCGACGGTCTGTTCCTGCGCAATAAGCACCTCACCCAACCGGTGATAGGCTGGCCAGTAGGACCTGTCGTCCGTGATGATGCGCCGCAAAGAGTCTTCGGCATCCGAAAAGCGCCGGGCACCTATTTGAGCCAGGGAAAGGTTGTAGCGAGCTTGACTGTTATCTGGACGCTGTCGCAGAGCAGTTTGGTAATGGCCAATACTCTCTTCATAATTCTCTTGTGCGAGATATACATTTCCGAGGTTGTTATTGATTTCAAACCCATTTGGTTCAACTCGGTAACCGGCCTGTAAGAAATCAAGAGCATCGTCAAGTGCGCCTTGCTCCTCCAAAAGTCGACCAACCTCCACATATGCGCGAACATAGCGGTTGTTCAGTCGCACCGCTGTCAGATGAGCATCGACCGCACCGTCTATATTGCCTCGCTCGGCGAGGATTTGCCCAAGGGTGTAGAAGTACTCTTCTTGCTTGGAGTTCAGCTCTACGGCTCGCCGGGCGTAACGCTCGGCCTCACTCAGCTTCTCAAGGTCCTGTTTTACCAGCGCCATATTATAGTTAATAGTTGCACTGTCCGGCTGGAGCTCAAGAGCCCGGCCAAACTGTCTCTCTGCGCTTGATAGATCTTCACCACGATAATGTGCCACCGCAGCTCGAAAATGATAATCCGCGTTGGACTCGTTAATGCGTATGGCCGCGTTGTACGACTCTATAGCCTTGCTAAAGTCATCTCGGTTGGCATGAATCACACCCATGCGATAGTGCGCACGATCATCATCGGAACGCACCTCGGCGGCCCGCGCAAAGGCGCGGAGCGCGTCATCCTCATCACGCAGCTGCAGATTGGTTATACCCAGGTTGTAGTAGCCGTTGGCAATGCTCGGGTCTATCTCAACTGCCCGCCTGTACGCAACCGCCGCCTCACGGAAGCTACGCGCCCGAAAGCGAGCATTCCCAAGCGCCATATACAACTCCGCGCTCTCTTCGTGTCGGCGCTCTGCGGCCTGAAACTCCGTCACTGCATCCGAAAATCGTTCCTCGTAAGCAGCAACCTGACCTAGTACGTAGTATGACTCCCACAGGTCGGGATCAAGGTCGGCAGCGGTCTCGGCGTGCTGTGTAGCCAGGCGCCGGTTCTCGGCAGAGTCAGGATCTTCTGAAAAATAACTTTGCGCAATCTTAGCATGCGCTGCAGCATGGAAGCGACGTTGCGCCGCTCTATCTTGCAGCTCAATGTCCAAAACTGCCTCTAAAGACTCCCGTGCGTCACGAAAATTGTTGCGGTCCATTGCTTGCCGACTCCGACTAAAGAGTCGGTCTATTTCTTCCTCACGCTGAAGTTCTTCGGCATCTAGCGTCGCGCGGCGTTCCTGTTCCTCTTGCTCTCTGCGTTCCGCTTCTGCTCGACGTTCAGCTTCGCGAGCAGCCGCTGCTGCAGCTTCTTGGCGTCGGATCTCGGCCTCTCTAACAGCTGCGGCAGCCTCACGGCTCTCTTGCTCAGCATCTGAAAGCGCCTGTTCAAGCCGTCGTAGTTCCGCCATCTGACTGTCACTGAGACTGTCACTACGTTGCAAATTGCGAAGCTCGGCAAGTCGCGCTTCTTCCTCTCTGCGCCGTTGCTCTTGTTCTGCTCGCCGCGCATCAAGCACCAAACTCTGGAGTTCCAACGCTTCAAGATCGTCGGAGTTGCGAATGAGGAGATCGTCAAGGAGATCTAAAGAGCGCTGGTATTCCCCACGCTCGAAATACCGCTGCGCCAGCTCCAGCATGTTAGCGCGAGTCGCTTCTTCCTCCGCACTGGGCGCCTCGCTATCCTCCTCAACCCGAGACGCTACCGGTGGGTCGGCCGCCCAGCGGCTACTCACAAAGATACCGCCACCGACGAGCAGTAACAGCGCCAATGCAGCGCCTCCAATGATCAGCGGTCGCTTATCGTACATATAATCTTCCCTCCCGGTGGAATTTCCCTAATTCGCAGTATCCTGAATCCGCACTATCCTTAATCCGCAATATCAAGAAAGTCGTCGTCAATGTCCTCAAGATCCTCGCCCGGCGCCCGGACACTGCGCCCTTCACCGGTCGCGCCTCCTAGTGAGTCAAGAACCGAGTCTAACAGCGCTCGTCGCCGTTCTTCCGCCTCTCGAGCCTCACGTTCCGCTACCTCAGCCTGCCGACGTTCCTCGGCAACGCGTGAGGCCTCGGCCTCACGCTCCTGACGTGCAAGCTCTTCAGCTCGACGACGTTCCTCTGCGGCCTGACGTCGTTCAGCCTCCTGCGTGTCTTGCAGTAAGGCTATCATGCGCTCAACATCACGTCTTTGTGAACTTTCAGGTTCAAGCCGAAGGTACGACCGGTAGTCACTAATAGCCCCATCATACTCAGAGCCTCGCACACGCAGATTCGCGCGGTTCAAATATGCATCGGCAAACTGAGAGTCCTCCTCAACCGCTTGGCTGTAGTACTGCTCAGCTTTTTCCGTGTCACCGTTGCGAAAATGACTGTTAGCAAGATTAAAGTACACCACTCCAAGGTCCGCATCCGGTAGCTGCGACGCATCAAGCAGCACGTCAATTGCGGCATCATAGTCGGCCAGTTGTTCTAAAACGACCGCAAGATACATGCGCAGCCGAAAGTCCTGTGGATTTTCCTGAAGAGCTTGCTCAAGATACCCCCGCGCCCCGGCAGGATCATCCTCGAGAAACAGTTGCTCACCACGAGCCCGAGCGTTCTCGGCATGTAGCATTCCCACGCCACCACAGACACACAGCAGTACCGCAAGAACGTGCAGCAGTCGTACTGCGTGGTGTTCTTTAGTTCTCAATCTTGTCATAGTTACAGTCTACCCCTCATATAGGACATTTGACACGGATCGGTAAAGCAATTAATCTGGGCCGTGGAAAGTACCACCCAGTATAAAAAATGGAGGCCGCATGATTATTGCCATCATATTAATCCTCGGTGCGGCTATTGGATTTGTTACTTTTTTCGTGGCAAAATCAATTCTCGCTCCAAAACGCGTCAACTCGATTGCGGAGCTTATCAAGAATAACAAAAATGCCGCAGCGGCTCGTGCTGCAAAAAAGATGATTCTTAAAGAGCCGCGAAATGCAGATGCACATTATTTATTAGGTCTTGCATATATTGCTGACGACAAGTCTGAGCTTGCCCTTATGGAGTTCCAAGCTGTCAATGAAATTGGACAGTTCGACGGCTACACCAAAGAGCTTCCTTTCCGTCAGAAAATAGCCGAACTGTACGAAAATTTCAATCAACCTGAGGAAGCTCTCAAGGAGTATCTGCTTCTGCTCAAGATGGAGCCTGAGAACGGTAACAACTACTATAAGGCAGGCCACCTATTTGAGCAGCGGAACAAAAGCGACCGCGCAGTCAATTATTACCGAAAGGCGCTCGAACTGGACCCTCGTAACTCCCAGGCACGAATGCGACTGGGTATGCTCTATTATCGCGCCAAGCGAACTGCAGATGCGCGCACCGAACTTGAGGCGGCAATCAAGTCCCAACCCGACAATTATGAAGCCTATTACTACCTGGGTAAAATTCAGAAAGAGCTGAAGGAATTCATTCCAGCGCTGGCGTCTTTCGAGAAAGCAACAAAGGCACCCGCACTCCGAGCCAAGGCGCTCATTGAGCGTGGCGGTTGTTACCTTAGTACCGGCAACAATGAAGCTGCAATTGGGGAACTGGAACGTGCCATTAAGCATATAAAGCCGGAAGATAAGAATGAAATACTGTACGCTCGCTACTTTTTAGCGACAGCTCTTGAACGAACCCGACGCATAGAACGAGCGGTTGACGAGTGGGAGAAAATCTATGCAATAAAACCCACCTTCAAGGACACCGCAACCAAGCTGGGCGAGTACCAGGAACTGCGCACCGACGATCACATGAAAGACTACATGACTTCTAGTAGTGATGAGTTTCTTGAGATCTGCACCAAGGTAACGCAAGAGCTTGGCCTTAGTGTCCGGGACACAAAGACTGTGGGAGAAGGCTGTGAGATTATCGGGGTCGAATCACAGTCAAAATGGCGAAACGCCCGCAAGCTACCCACAATGATTCGGTTCCTGCGCGTGAGCGATATTGTTGACGAGTCCAATGTGCGAGCGCTACATGAAGAAATGAAAAGTCAAAACATCCAGCGCGGAATCATTATTTCAAGTGGTGGTTTTTCGCGCACTGCCGTTGAGTTTGCGGAGTCACGACCCATTGATCTTTACAACAAGGACAAGCTGCAGGAACTGCTTAAGTCAGCCGGATAGCACCACATGACGATTCTTTGCGTCGCAGACCATATTGATCCGCTCGTCTACAGTACACAGGCAAAAAATCGATACAAAGACGTAGATTTGGTGCTGAGCGCCGGTGACCTACCTATGCAGTACCTGGGTTTTATCTCCGGCAGTCTCAACAAACCGGTCTATTTTGTCTTTGGAAACCACAACCTCGAGCATTACCATCTTTTCAAACGGCGCGACAGCAGCAGTAGTATCAATTCACCTGACACGCTACCCCAGATGCAGAATTACTTCGGTGCAACGTTTATTGATGGACGAGTCCTTAAACGCAACGGGCTTTTAATTGCCGGTTTAGGCGAGTCCTTAGACGCGACGGGCTTTTAATTGCCGGTTTAGGCGGCAGCCGCCGCTACAATGCCGGGAAGAATCAGTACACCAATTTCCAGATGTGGTTGAGGATTATTCGGCTTGTACCGCGACTTCTTTGGAACAGAGCGCGACATGGCAGATATTTAGACATCCTGTTGACTCATGCCTCGCCGAAAGGGATACATGACAAACCGGACGCCTGTCACCAAGGCTTCGGTGCCTTCTTGTGGTTCATGCGCCGTTTCAGACCGAGCTATCTACTTCACGGACATATTCATCTGTACGACCGAAACGAGAAACGCGAGACACACTATAATGATACAGTTGTGATTAACGTGTACGATCACTATGTCCTTGAGATTGAGGAGGTACCGCGTGGGTGATTACACCTCTCAGACCGCAGACGACGATTTTAATCGAGTGCGTACACGCGAGATCTTCCAGCGCTTGTTTAGCGCACTGCGCCCGACAAGTCGGCAACTCCTATCACTTAACGAAGTGAAAGAGGTTATTCGTCCAAAGGGTGAAACCTACAAAGGCCTGGATGCTGTACAGATCGACCATATCGTGGGTAGCGAAGGTCGTTACCGAGATTTCAATAAAGGATTCCTCCCTCGATACGCTTACCTACGTGGCCGCTGGACCAGTATTGATAGGGCTCATCTCCTTGACGTAATTCTACCTCCGGTGAGGCTCTACGAGATTGGCGGGGTCTATTTCGTCCGAGACGGGAACCACCGGGTTT
Source organism: Spirochaeta sp. (assembly GCA_020201015.1). GTDB lineage: Bacteria > Spirochaetota > Spirochaetia > DSM-27196 > SLAA01 > SLAA01. The sequence goes on from JAIVHN010000238.1 coordinate 7,366, forward strand.
CGGTTGCAAAGGCACAGGGAGTGTACGCTATAGATGCCGAGATAACCTCATTGAATGCGGAAATATCAATAGACCCTTCCATGACGCAAGAGGAACTACGCCGTCAGGTAGTCGAGTATGAACGCAAAGAGTTCCTTACACGAACCAAACTGCACCAGCTCATTCCGGAAGCCCGTATTCGGGTCACCGAACCGGGGCGCTACGAGGAGATTGAACAGCACATTTTCGGGCATAAATACTTCATGAATCAGAACGTTGAGCGCGAGGTATCGTTCAGCACGGCCGCAATCTCTTGGTACACCAATGTTTACAGACCCATTGCACGTTTAATACGCAGTGAGAAGCTTCTATCACGTTTTCCAAAACGCACAGAAGGTGACCTTTACCTGTGGATTGTAAAACACTGGCATGAACTCAAACAAAAATACGGGCCTGAGTACAGCTTGCAAAATGCGGCATATGACTACACCAACCGTTTCGGGCGCCCCCGCTTTCTCAAGAGATTTGCGGCATGGTTACGCCTACTACCACGTCGGATAGCTGAAGTAGTACGCGCGTATCTACCGTGGAGAAAGCGACTCTAGCTCCGCTACGGAGAAACGCAATGGGCCAACAATAACGCCACGCTCGCGGCCTACATCGTAATAGCTGAGAAAAAGATCACGACCGGGTAGCACATCCGCAGAAATCGATATATCCCCATCTATACCAAGTTCACCTGGCTCACGCACGACACGCTCAAGCATATCCCCACCGGCACGATCAAATACGGCCACCACCACTGGCGAAACCGGGCTTTCAAGTATCAGCCGCCCTTCCGCAGAAACAATTCGCGGCACCGGCAGGGCCGGTCCGCGGTCGGGGGCCACAAAGAAGGCCGATTCGGCTTCATCTCCACCGACATCAACGACAATCACCCGGTAGCGACCCGGAGTTATAGACTCACCCTCAGGCGGCAAGAGTCGCTCGCTTCCTATCCAGTTGCCGTTTTCGTTATGGTGTTCCCAGCTCTCGCGACTGAGCCGCCAGTAAAGCTCCCCCTCATCATGGGCTATGTAGAGTTCTTCTATGTCATCAAAGCCGTCACCATGCTGGACAAGAGCGAACACCGACAACTCTTCTCCACCGCTTGCAAGCTGACCTGTGGGCACAACGTTAACGCGACTTTGAATTTGAAGAATTTGGGGTTTCTCGGCGGTGCACGAAAGCAGCAGGATGAGTAGTAGCGGTGGGAGGCAGGATACGCGTTTGATCTTTGCTAAAAAAAAGGCCGCGGCCTTCCAATTGGAGACCGCGACCTGTTTTTCATTGAACTTCATGCGAGATTACCGCGCGTCTAGTAGCTCTTTGACGCTTGCAGCTTGCGAACCTTCTTGGCAATCTTGCGTTCCAAGGACTTGCGCTTGCGGTTCTTGATGGTCGAAGGTTTTTCAAAGTACTCACGCTTCTTCCACTCTCGGATAATGCCTTCTTTCTCTACGATGCGCTTGAAGCGCTTCAACGCTTTTTCGAGGTTTTCACCGTCGTCAACTCGTATATAGGCGATGTATATCACCCCCTTTTGTTTTCATTCATTCTTGATGATACTGAAAAGCTGCTGAGTGTCAAGCAGCGGTTTTGCAAGAAACCACTCCGGTTCCACCGCCACACCGGATACGCGAATTTCCCAGTGCAAATGCGGGCCGGTGACGAGACCGGTTGCACCGACCGTTCCTAGTTCCTCCCCACGACGGACAAACTCGCCTGTCACGGTGGCAAGGCTGTCGAGGTGGTAGTACAACCCGTACACGCCGGGCAAGTGTTCAAGCACAACTGAGTACCCGGTAATGAGGCGGTCACCGGCAAAAACAACCTTCCCCGAGGCGGAGGCAACAACCGGTGTTCCAGTCGGAGCGGCCAGGTCCAAACCGTTGTGAATAGAACCGCCCCAGCCACCGTCGGCGTAATGGAACTGCCGCCTGTCGCCGAACCGTGCGCTCACGCGAACATCTTCGCCAACCACCGGCAACACCATCTCACCAAGAGCAAATATGGCATCGGGCCTGAAGCGTCCCAACAGGTCCATGAGCTCACGCGTTTCACGATACCTTTTCGGGTCGGTTGTTGTGCGTAGCTCAGACATCGCCATACTCAATGCGATAGTGCTGTCAAAGTAGTCGCGGTCCAACACCTGGAGTTCACGGTACCGAACCCGCGGCAAAGAGTTCCTGCCTTCGGAATACTCTATGCGAATCCGGTAGCGGCCGGGCTCAACCGTGCTCGGCACTCCAAGCAAAACCGCGGTGCTTTCTATGTCCCGTCCAGACATCACCGAAAAGCCCACAGCGCGTGCTATGCTTCGACCGGTGGCATCTTCTATGCTTGCACGCACCGTTCCGGACGCTTGTGCCGGGTGAATCATGAGCTGCAACGGCAAGCCACGTTCGACCGTCGGTGGTGCGTGAACAGCAATGCTCTGCGCTACGCAAAGCGGAAAGGCGAAAAGGATAAAGCCGAGGATCAAGCGCCGAATCAAGCCGTTCCTCCCGTCTCACGACGGATATCAAGCACGGTAAGCTGCACCGACTCACGGCCTTGGTAGTAATTCCAGCCATAGCGAAACACCACCGACACACTATCGCCTCGCGTGAAATCCAGGCCCAGTACACGGCTGGCCACTTTACGCCCCCGCCAACAAGCAACAGCCGCACATGCTTTTGCTCTTGCTTTCCCATGAACTCGACCTGCTCAAGAACCAGTCCATGTACCAGGAAGCTGAGCTCGGGGTTTTCTATGCCGTACGGCTCGAATCTTTGTACCGTTTTCTCAAGGTTGGTGGAGAGAAATTGCAACGGAAGCTCTGCGTCGATATCAATGCGTTCCTCCAACTCACTATCAAGCACGATGGTGGGTGCCGCTTCGTTTAGTCGTCGGCGAAACTCAGCCAACCGCGGTACGGTCAGATGGAACCCAGCAGCTGCGTCATGTCCGCCCCAGTCCACAAATATGTCCTCAAAGCCGCGAAGAAACTGCGTTGCCGAAAAGCCTCTGGCGCTACGAACACTGCCTACGGCACGATCGTCACAAATAGCCACGACAGCGGCTGGAGCGTTGAATCGTCGGGCAAGCCTGCCCGCAATAATTCCTGTCACTCCGCGGTGAATTGCGTCATCCTGCACGAGAACAAAACGCCCGTGGAGTTGGTTAAAGCTTTCCTGTGCCGGGCCAAGCACCCGGTCCCAGGTTGTCTCCCCAATCTGGCGCCGCTCCCGGTTAAGTGCAATCAGCTCTTCTGTAATTGTGCGAACGGTGGTGTGATCGTCGCTCATAAGAAGCTCAACCGCTTTGTCGGGTTGTCCCATCCGGCCGGAGGCATTTATGACTGGGGCAATGCTCCAGCCAATGTCTTTCGCGTTCACTTTCTTGCCCATAAGCCCAAGCTGAACCAGCAGCCGCTGCAGGCCGGGACGCGTCCCGGCGTTTAGTACATCGAGCCCTTTGCGTATAAGAATTCGGTTCTCATCACGCAAAGGCATCATGTCGGCTACGGTGGCCAGCGCCACCAAGTCAAGCGAAGCCTCATGCTTTTCGCGCAATGCTGTTTCACGCTTGAGGAAAAATGCCTTAAAAAGCGCGGCAAATACATCAACCTCTTCCGGCGGCGTTTCACTGTAGACACTCATGCGTGAGCCGTCTCGCATAGCAAGTAAGCTCTTGTTTGCAAGTGACGGAAAGAGTTTCCACACCTCGGGGGCAAGGTCAATAAGCCCTATCTCAACGCGTTCGCCAAATACTGCACGCAGCATTCGTTCCTGCTCTTTTTCGTTATAGACGAGAATCTGGGTACCTATGAGAAAGCTCTCGAGCCGAGTGGAGCCTATGTCGACCATTCCCGGCACCAGATTCTCGCTTATGCGGTCAATCTCAATGAGATTCTCAAGCTTAATACAGTCAAGCACATAGGTGTCGTTACCGGGCCTCAGGTGAAGCAGGCAGAGCTGCTCCTTGAAAAAACTAGTTAACCCAAAGCGCAGGGCCCAACAGAACTGTGAGGCTAAACCACAACCGCACAGCCCGTCAAAAGGATAGGCACAGTCGGGTAGTTTAGGGTTGATAATTGCCGTAGCGGGTGGCAACTCCAGTTGCGGATTGTGATGGTCAATGACAACGGTATCAATGCCGAACTCAAGCGCGTAATTGATCTCGCGACTATTGGTCGTGCCGCAGTCCACGGTAATAATGAGAGTAATGTCCTGCTCACGGCATCGGTCTACAACGGCTTCACTGAGTCCGTAGGGTTCATCGCCAACGGGTACCGCCCAGTCTACATCCATACCCAGCTCGTCACGTAAGCAGTTTACCAGGAGCGCAGTGCTGGTAATACCGTCGGCATCGCGGTCGCCGAAAACGAAGATCTTCTCACCTTCTGTGCGTGCTAAGAGTACACGTTCCACGGCATCTTCCATGTCCTCAAACAAAAAGGGATTATGCAGATGTTGCAGATCGTTTTCTAGAAAAAATTTGATGTCTTCGCGATCAATTACTCCCCGACGAACCAGAATTGCAGCATCCAGGAGGTCAAGCGAGTATTTCTCAGACAGTGAGCGAACATCGCCAGACTCAATTTCAGATTTATGCCAAATCATGGATCGGTGCTGAACTCCTCAAGAAAGACCCCGCTTGGCGGGTCGCACTCCTCTTCAGAAACGATGTAGGCATTCTTTAGTGTCTGCGCGGCTGCGCTAACTGCCTCATCGCTCCGCCCATAGACGCGCGCAAGCATGTCGCCCGCGATGACGGTGTCCCCAATTTTGCACTGCAACTCAATGCCAACGTTTGGTGAAACCGAGTCTGCCATCTTACGGCGTCCGGCACCCAAGGCCACCGCAGAGGTGCCGACCTTGTACGCATCAACTGCCGAAACGTAACCGCTTTGCTCGGCCAGCACCGCCCCTACGACCGTGGCACGTCGCTTACCTAAATCGGCAAGCAGTTTGTCTACCTTGCCGCCCTGAAGCTCTACATTACGCAGAAATATTTCCAGCGCGCTGCCGTCGGTACGGACTCGGCGAGCCTCGGCCACGGCCTCGTCGTGCTTCGCAATCTTTCCGGAAACGGTCAGCATGTGAGCACAAAGGCCTTCTGTCAGCTCTATAAGGTCGTGACTCCGCTCATCCGGCGCCTCGGCGTTGGGAAACTCGGCCCCCAACAGCAGACAACTCTCCTCAACCTCAAGGAAGTTCCCCACCATAAACCCAAGAGGTTGGTCCATGCGCGTAATACTTGCATGCAAAGGTCTGTCCAGCGACTTTGCCGTTGCAACCAAAGACTGTGCCAGGCCGCGAGCTTCCGCGATGGTTTTCATAAATGCCCCTACGCCACACTTAACGTCCAGCACCAGGGCCTCGGCACCCTCGGCAAATTTCTTGGATAGGATGCTGGAGGTGATTAGAGGAATAGACTCCACCGTACCGGTTACATC
>JAIVHN010000066.1 GCA_020201015.1 Spirochaeta sp.
GAGAAATTCTTGATGAAGACTAAGCTGTCTACCACTGCTGGGCACAGGATTGGGCTGTTTGGGCTCCTGCTGCTCCTGCTTGTGGGCGGGGCGCCGCTTGTGGCGGCCTCACCTGAGAGCTTCCGCTTCTCCGGAGATCGTACATCAGTCACGCTGGCCGAGGGACGCGAGCGCACGGTGTTGAGTGGGAAGGCCGAGATTGTTTCCGCCGATACACAGATCCGTGCCGAGCGTATAGAAATTTACGGTAGGAACTTCCGCTACGCGATAGCCGAGGGAGGCGTTCGCGTAGTGGATTCCAAACGCGATATACACCTCAGCGCTACCCGGCTATTTTTTGACCGTGAGGCCGATCAACTGCGGGCCGAAGGTAATGTGATAATGGAGGATCGCGCTAACGAGCTGCTTGTTCGCGGGCGGTTCTTAGAGAATAGAAACGAAGAAGAACTCACGATCGTGCAGGCTGGGGTACGTATTCTTGGCGATGAGCTGACCGCTCGGGGTGAGTATGCGCGCTATCGTCGAGATATCGATACCTTGGAAATATCAGGCATGCCGGTTGTGTTCCGTAAAGGAGACGAATACCGTGCAACACGGATCACCGTAGACCTTGAGCGGGACGAGATCGTGCTGCAGGGTGAGGTGCGCGGTGAAATTTCCACCGACGACGATGACCCGGAGGACGACGAGTAGTGCTGCCCTCAGAACTGTCTGCCGGGGATTCCACCGGGCAGCCCGCCGAGCAGTCGCCTGAGCTCACGGTCCAGGGACTGCGTAAGAGTTTTGGGCGTAAAGAGGTGGTCCGCGGGGTAGGCTTTTCCATGCGGCGCGGCGAGGTAGTTGGGTTCCTGGGCCCCAACGGTGCGGGTAAAACAACGGTTTTTTACTCGGTCGTCGGCTTTATACGTCCGGATGCAGGTCAAATTCTTCTTGAAGGCCAGGATCTTACTCACCTCCCAATGTACAAGCGTGCCCGTGCCGGAATCTCATACCTACCGCAAGAGGCCTCCGTGTTCAGAAAGTTGACGGTAGAAGACAATATCATGGCGATTCTTGAGACTCGGGACGACCTCTCGCCGAGCAATCGCAGGCAACGTCTCGATCAACTCTTGGAAGAGCTGGGAGTTGCGGCAAACAGAAAACAGCCTGCTTACACACTTTCGGGTGGTGAACGCCGCCGTACCGAGATCGCGCGGGCGCTTGCTATTGAGCCTAAGTTTTTGCTGTTGGATGAACCCTTTGCAGGAATTGATCCAATTGCAGTATATGAAATTAAGGGAATTATCCAAAATCTTGCGGCTGCCGGAATCGGGGTGCTTCTTACCGACCATAATGTGCGAGATACGCTTGAAATCACCGACCGATCCTATATCATCAACGCTGGTGAAATTGTAGTTCAGGGTAACCCCAAGGAGCTCATGGCCAATGAGATAGCCCGGCGTGTGTATCTTGGGGAAAGTTTCCGTATGTAGCATTAGGGATGAATCGGCGTTGACAAGAGCAGTGCTGGGATTCAATATAGATAGAACTGGAGGACACCGGAGTGCAGGTGCAGCGTCAGGGGTTGGTTCAAGACCAGCGCCTCAAAATGAATCCCCAACTCTTGCAGAGCATCCAAATGATGGCGTTGCCCATTCAGGCGGCTTTCACCAAACAGCGCCGCAGGAGCTTGTGGGTCAGGGCAAACAAAAGATGCTTCAGGAAGCGCTGCCTCTTATACAAGGGCTTGATCCGGTGGGCTGTGCCGTGGCCGACTATCGCGAGTCTCTTCTGGTGCAGGCTCAGCGCGCCGAAGACTGCCCGGCTTTTGTTTGTCAAATCATTAAGGATCATCTTCCCCTGCTAGAAAAAAGTAAGCCTAACGAGATCGCACGTAAGCTCAAGGCTGATCAGGCTGCTATCGATACTGCGGTTGCCTTCATTCGTGAGCTCACGCCGTTTCCTGGACGGCTCTACGCCGGGGATCAACCAACCTATGTCATTCCAGATCTCATGGTTGTTATGCGTGAAGGCCGCATTGTTATTCTCATGAATGACGAAGAAATACCGGTGCTTGGGGTGAGCGGTTTTTTTGAGTCGCTTGCCCATGGGAACAATGGAGAGAAGACCGCACGCCGCTTTGCTACGCGGAGCGTGAAAGACGCCAAGTGGTTTATTCATAGTATTGAACAACGAAAGCACACGCTTATGAAGACAGCACGCTCAATCGTGGAGTTTCAGCGAAACTTTTTTCTGAAAGGACCCAAGTTTCTGGTTCCGCTTACGCTAAAAGACATTGCGGGAGAGGTTGGGGTACATGAGGCTACGGTGTCTCGAATCACCACAAACAAGTATGTTCAGACCGAGTGGGGAATCTTTGAGCTAAAGTACTTCTTTTCAAATGCGGTTTCGGGCACCGGCGGTGGCGGAACGCAGATGTCTAAGGAGGCGGTCAAGGAAACTATGCGGGAAATCCTTGCCGAAGAGGGGCAGGAGCAACATCTTTCGGATCAGAAGATCGCGGATCTTTTGGCAAAGCGTGGAATTACTATTGCTCGACGGACGGTGGCGAAGTATCGCAACGAGCTTGCTATTTCGTCCTCGTATGACCGCTAAGGTACTTGGCACCCACAGTGGGTTGAGCCAAGTAAGCGCAAGGAACGACAAGGGGGATACGGTATGGAAGTTGACATCAAAGGCGTTCATTTTGACCTGAAAGACGAGACTAAGGAACTTATTGACAAGAAATTGGAGCGAGTAGCTTTTGCGGAAGAATACATTGTAAATCTGGATTTTACATTCACGAAAGAAAAGAAAGAGTTCGAGCTTGAGGCTAAGATGCATTTTCGCTGGGGTAAAGATGCTGTCGTGAAGACGACGAGTTTTGATCTGAAAGAGGGTTTAGATAAGCTTATGGATAAACTCGAAATGAAAGTTCGCAAAGAAAAGGATAAAATCACCGATCGTTCATGAAAACATTTACCGTTCTGGATCTGCTCAACCTGGATATGCAGGAGCAGAATGAGCTTGACCTCCGCTGTCTTGGTGGGCGTCCCGGCCTGGCACGGCCTATCACCGTGCCGGATCTCAACCGACCGGGCCTGGCTCTGAGTGGCTTCTTTGATAACTTTGGGTTTGAGCGGATCCAGGTATTTGGACGTGGGGAGACTGCGTACCTTAACAAACTATCGGAAGAACAAGAGTTTGAAAACATTAAGCGGTTCTTCAGCGTTGAAATGCCCTGTGTTGTGTTTACGCATGGCCTTCAGCCCACTAAGGAGTTCTTTGCCGAGGCCGAGCGCACCAGCTGTCCGGTCCTCCAAACAGGCCTTGCTTCCTCGGATTTTGCTGCTCGTGTTATTCGCGCGTTAACCAATATCTTTGCCCCAACACGGACTCTGCACGGCGTGCTGGTAGAGGTGTTTGGCGTTGGAGTTCTTCTGTTGGGTGATAGTGGCGTCGGCAAGAGTGAAACTGCTCTGGAGCTTGTTGAGCGCGGACATCGACTCGTGGCCGACGATGCGGTAGAGATACGTTGCGTTGCCGGAGATATTCTCACAGGATCCGGGGCCAACAAGGTGTTGGGACACCATATGGAAATCCGGGGGCTGGGAATAATAAATGTTACCCACCTATTTGGCGTAGGTGCTATCCGTGATAAGAAAAAGATTCAGTTGGTTATTGAGTTGGAGCTATGGAAGCCGGAGAAAACCTACGACCGCATCGGTTCCGATGAGCGCTACCAAGAGATTCTTGGTGTTCAGGTGCCCTACCTCGAGGTCCCGGTTAAAGCCGGAAGGAACATTCCAATCATTGTTGAGACGGCTGCAATGAATGAACGGCTCAAACAAATGGGGTACTACTCTGCGCGTGAGTTCAATCAAAGTGTCCTTAAATGGCTGGAAACGGAAAATGCACGGACGCGGTACTTCCAAGACCGCGATCCAATGAGCTATGATGACACGACCAGCAAATAATGAGGCATTTATGACAGAAAAACTTGTCACCGTAAAAAATCGCGCCGGGATTCATGCCCGACCTGCAGCCCTAATTGTACAAACAGCGGGCAAGTTCAAGTCTAAGATCTTTTTCAAGAGTGAAGATGAAGAAATCAACGCTAAGTCAATCATGGGAATAATTACCCTTGGAGCTAGTTACAACTCCAGTATCAAAATTACCGCGGAAGGCGAGGATGAAGAAGATGCGGTTGAAGCCCTCGCGCAACTTTTTGAGAAGCGTTTCGAAGAGGAGTAGGGCTCAGGGCATGTGTGCCCACCCGTTTTTCCTTGTTTGTGTTATCGCTTCGCTCGCGACCGTTACCCTTCATGCGGACACTGATGAACCTCGTGCAACCTTAACGGTTATCTCATCACAGGTGCTACAAGATCATTTGCTGCTTGATATTACACTCGAAGATTACGACCCGTTGCCGGTTCTCAATGCATTGCATGATGGACTTCGGAGCGAAATTGCTTTCGTGACTCGCATATATCATCCTCGACGTGGTATTCTCCGGATTCTAGGTGATCGTCTGCTAGCTGAGCATAGTTTCCGATATGAGGCATATTGGGATATCTTTGAACGTCGCTATGTGCTCATGTCCGAGGGCGCTGTTCAACGTTTTGCCGACCGGGAAGACTTCTTAAGAGCCTTTCTCGGCATTTCTCGTTTGCGAGTATCTCTTGACGAACTAGGCGACGACAGCTTGACTGAGGAGAATCTTACGGTGGCTGCTCAGTTGCGGCTTACCCCAATGAAACTGGTGCCTGCCCTTGGCATCCTCTCGTTTGTGCTTCGGGACGAGGTGCTTTCGACCGAGTGGGTTCGGTGTGAGATTCCTACGAAGGAGCTGTCCGCCATCAACGGAGGTGGTGTCCTATGCGAAATCGACGTCAATAAACTTCATCTCAACTGCTATGCAGTCCTGGTTTAGCGACAGAACCGGTGAAGCACTCGAAGGCGGCCTGGCAATTGCGCTTGAATACTATGACGACAAGGTCTCTTCCCTTGAGCGTTACGCCTCGGAGGGGATGCTTGAAAACGTACTAGATCAGTTTTCTGAGAACCCGGAATTGGGGTGGGCGCTGTTGCAGCGCAGCAATCACGCGGTCGACGCATTCCAGGTCTTTAACGAAGAGGGAGTTCCGGTATACTCCGCCGGTGCAGAGATTGCGCATGTGCCGAGCCTTGGGAGTGCGTTGGCGCGTGAGGGCTTGGTTGTACGGGACAACGTTATGGATCGAAGCCTCCTTCGGCTTCGTCGGACCTTCCGTGACGAGTTCCAGGATCAAGTGCAAATTGCGGTGATAAGTGTGGTACTTCCGACCGACTTTGATCTTCATGCTCAACTGTTGACCGGTTCACGAGAGACTTTTGTACAACTAGACAGACTCCAGGCTACCTTCATTATTGCTCTCTCAGTTTTTTATGCATTTTTTTCATTCCCGCTTTTGCTGCTCGCTATACTTGTGAGTTTCTTCCTGAGTGACGAAATCATACGCCCAATAGTCAACCTTGAAGAGGCGACGCGACGGGTAGCGGAGGGCGACTTCTCTATACGGATCCTGACGCGTTCGCACGATGACCTGGCCAATCTGGTCGACTCCTTCAATCGCATGGTCTCGGAGTTGGAGCGCAATCGTCTGAAAATTCTGCAGACCGAGAAGGTTGCAGCGTGGCAGGAGATTGCGCAGCGGCTTGCCCATGAGATCAAGAATCCGTTGACACCTATCAAGCTGTCTTCCGAAAGGCTGGTGCGAAAACATCGCAATGGTGCAGAGGATTTTGATGCGGTATTTGTGAGTTCTATGCGATCTATCATCACCGAGGTAGATGCCCTCAGCAATATGCTTTCTGAGTTTCGTAACTTTACTCGGCTTCCGGAGCCTCATATTGAGCAGTTGTATCTTGCCGAGCTGGTACATGATGTTGCCGCGACCTATGCAGAGTACTCAAATACTACGTTGGAGTATGACGATGTGGCACCGGACTTAGTGGTCGAAGCCGATCGGTCGCAGATGAAGCAAGTATTTGCAAACCTGTTTAAGAACGCGATCGAGGCGATGCCGGAAGGCGGTAAGGTCATTGTGCGGGCCGATGTTGTAACGAAGGGAAATTCCCGCTACTGTAGAATACAGGTTCGCGACACCGGACCGGGCATCGCATCTGAACATCATGCTCAGGTCTTTCACCCGTACTTCACCACGAAACGCAGCGGTACGGGGTTAGGGTTGTCCATTGTTGAACGCATCGTGGTTGATCACGGTGGGCATATGTGGTTCGAGACTGAGCTCGGGGTAGGAACGACGTTCTTCATAGACATCCCCGGAAAAGAGAAGTTATGAGTTTAGTGCTGGTTGTCGACGACGAAGAGAGCATACGACAGGTTCTTAGCGATATCTTTGAAGATGAAGGTTACGAGGTGCTACGTGCCGAGGACGGGTTTGCGGCAATGGCCTTGCTGAAGACACATCCGGTAGACCTGGTACTGCTTGATGTGTGGCTCCCCAACAAGGGAGGAATCGACGTTCTACGTGAGATCAAAGCCGAGTATCTGGCGGTGCAGGTAGTAATCATTTCCGGGCATGGAAACATCGACTTAGCGGTAAAGGCCGTGAAACTTGGTGCGTATGACTTCATTGAGAAACCGCTGAGCCTTGACCGGGTACTGACCGTGGCTAAGAACGCGCTTGAAGTTGAAAAGCTGAAACGAGAAAACCGTACGCTTAAAGATGCCGTGCTTAAGAACGACGAGATGATCGGGCAGTCGGCTCCTATGCTTCAGGTGCTCGAACTCATAAATCAGAGTGCCGGTGGTGATACACGCATACTCATTCTGGGGGAAAATGGAACTGGTAAGGAGCTTGTGGCTCGCGAGATACACAGACGTAGCGCCAGATCCGGCGGTCCCTTCGTAGAGGTAAACTGTGCGGCTATTCCGGATACACTCATTGAAAGTGAACTTTTCGGCCATGAGAAAGGCGCTTTTACCAGTGCCGTGTCACGCCGCACGGGGAAATTTGAGGCTGCAGACGGCGGTACTTTGTTTTTAGACGAGGTCGCCGACATGACACTCAGCGCACAAGCTAAGGTCTTACGGGTTGTTCAAGAAATGACCTTTGAGCGGGTCGGCGGAGAGAAGAGTTTGCATGTCGATGTTCGTATCATCAGTGCCACGAACAAGGACATTCAGGCCGAGATCCGGGCCGGACGCTTCCGTGAGGACCTCTTTTTTCGTCTCAACGTTATTCCTATTCAGGTGCCGCCTTTGCGGGAACGTCGTGAGGATATCCCCAGACTGGCCGAGCATTTTTTAGGGTCTTTTGCTCGCCCCGGAGCTACCGTTGCCAAGGGATTTACGCCGGAGGCAATGGATGCGCTTGTAAACTATCGCTGGCCCGGGAACGTTCGGGAATTGAAGAATTTCGTGGAACGGATTACTATTATGAGCGACGAGGATACCATCGGTATCGAGTCGGTGCGGCGCTTCCTCGGCGAGATACATGCGGCCGAGGCTGATGACACCGTGCTGAGCGAGTTTGAAGATATGGGGCTGAGTGAAGCGCGTGAAAGTTTTGAGAGGCGGTATATTGAGGGTAAGCTTGCTGAGCATGGCAACAATATTTCGCGCACCGCCGAGGCTTTGGGGGTCTATCCTTCAAATCTTCACGGCAAGATACGAAAGTATGGGATAAAGGTTGAGAAATGAAAGACTTAACCCCTCGACAGCGCGAGGTACTTGAGTACATCGAACTTTTTATTGAAGAGAACAAGTATCCACCTACTATGCGGGAAATTTCGGGGAATTTTGGGATATCCGCCAAGGGTGCCTATGACCATGTGAAAGCACTTCAAAAAAAGGGGCGTCTCTCATTGGCCGGGAATCGCAGTCGCACCATTGAGGTGCTTGAAGCTTCCGGTGCTGATGTGGTGCACGGGCGTGATATCCATGTTGTGTCGGTTCCGATCTTAGGAAATGTTGCGGCCGGTCGCCCCCTACTGGCCGAGGAGAACTACGAAGGCAGTATCCCGGTTCCAAGCGCGTTCATTCGCGGACGTGACTGTTTTGCCCTGCATGTTCGTGGCGACAGTATGGAAGGTGCCGGCATTCACGAGGGCGATATTGCGGTTGTTGCGAGTCAGAGTACTGCCGAAAATGGAGATATCGTGGTTGCCATGGTTGATGAAGCAGTTACACTCAAGCGTTTCTTTATGGAAAAGAACCGAGTTCAGTTGCGAGCTGAAAATCCAGCTTATCCTCCTATTTATACCCAGAATCTTCGCATTCTCGGGAAACTTGCACACCTCATTCGTAGCTATGAGTAAAGCCTCGCCCAAGGCACGAATCTTTCTCTTACTCGGTCCGGAACATGGAGAGAAGTTCGAGTACCTCGATGCGCTTCGACGCAAAATTTCTTCAATGGTGGGTGAGGCGCCGGAGGAACACAAACTCTACAGTTTTGAGAGCAGCATTCGCGAGGCGGTCTCGTTGCTCCAGAGTCCTTCTTTATTCTCTTCGCACACGCTAGTTCGTGTCTTGGGTGCGGAGCAGTACAAACGGGTTGAAGATGTCAAGGTGCTGATTGATTACGCAGCACATCCGGCCGAGAACGGTACTCTTGTGCTTGAGAGCGATGCCCCCGGGATCGAAAAGAAAATTGAAGCATTGGTAATTCCGGAACGGAAAAAAATTTTCTGGGAGATGTTCGATAACCAGAAACACGGATACGTTGTCGGCTACTTCCGCAAAAAGGGAGTCGCAATTGATCATGAGGCAGCTGAACTTTTGCTGGAGCTGGTTGAGAACGGTAGTGACGAGCTCCGCCGTGAGGCCGACCGTCTTTGTCTGATTTTTGGTAAAGGATCTCGCATTGCAGCCGAGGATGTCGAGCGTTACATCTTCCATAGCAAAGAAGAAAACGTTTTTACGCTCTTTGAGCAGATCGTGGCCGGAGACCTCGAGCGTGCGCTCGATATTCTTCAGCAGCTACAACTGGCTGGTACGGGGCAGGCTAATCAGATACTGGCGGGTCTCACCTGGCAGTTGCGCAACCTTCACGCCGTACGTTGTGCAGTTGACCGAGGCATGAGTGCGCCAGAGGCAACGGCCGCCTCTGGGGTTCGCGGTAAGCGGAATCAGAAGTTGTACGCGGCGGCGGCTCAGGCTATGGATACAAGCGCAGTGGAACGAGGACTCGAAGCTGCATGCAAGCTGACCGTTGAGTTACGTAGTACGCGACCGGCGGTACATTACGGGTTATTGTCCGACTTTGTGTTCCGACTCACTGTTGGTCGTGGGGCGCCGCGCCCGCGCCGGGCCAACCCCCGGTAGCGCTTCCAGCGTCGACAAGCCAAGGTCCTTGCTCCGTGCCCGCTGATTAAAACCGGTGGCAAAGCGGTGGGCCTCGTCACGTGCTTGCTGCAGAATTCGCAGTGGCGGAGAGCCTTCCGGTAGGATCAACGGCGTCGAGTTGCCTGGCAGGAAAATCTCCTCGTTGCGCTTTGCCAGACCGACAACCTGCATCTCACCTAATCCAATGGCGTTGAGAATTTCGGACGCCGCGTTCACCTGTCCAATACCGCCGTCAATAAGCACCAAGTCGGGGCGCGGCAATTTTTCATTAATGATGCGGGTGTAACGCCGGGCAACCGCCTCGCGCATGGCGCCAAAATCGTCAATTCGTCCGTCCAGACTCTTGATGCGAAAGTGTCGGTAGGCGGCAGGGTTGGGAATTCCGTTCTGTAAGACCACCATCGAGGCTACGGTATGCTTTCCATCGAGGTGTGAGATATCAAAGCCTTCAATCACGAGCGGAGTGCGCGGAAGGCCGAGGAGGTCCCGGAGCTCCTCCAGCCCGGGCACGTTACCGGCCTCACGAATCCGTTTTTCCAGATCACTGCGGGCATTCTCAAGTGCGAGCCGGAGTACCGCACCGTCACGCCCGGTTGGGCTCTCAGGAATCTCAATCGAGACCTCAGTGTCGTGCATCCCCTGTAAATAGCGGTGGAAAGACTCGGTATCAACAGGGTGTGCGAGAATGAGGCGCTTGGGTAGGGGGCGAGTTCCGTCGTAGTACTGAACCAGGAACTGCTGAAGGTCTTCGCTTTCGGAGCCGAATACTACCGAGTGGAAGACATCCCCCGACAAGAGCTTGCCGCCGCGCATCTGAAACACTGCAAAGGATGAGGAGTAGTCCTTGCGCACAAAGGCTACGTAGTCGCGTGCATCAGGGTCGGTGTCCATGACCTGTTGCTCTTCCTCAAGTCCGTGGACTGTTTGCATAGCGTCACGGAGCCGTGCGGCCTCCTCAAATCTTAGTTCGGCTGAAGCCGAGATCATCTGAGACTCAAGCTCATGCAGCAACTCTTCGGTATTACCTTGCAAAAGTTTATGAATACCGGCAATTTTCGCTTGATACTCCTCGTGCGTGGTTTTTCCGGCACACGGGGCACTACATCGACCTATGTGGTAGTACAAGCATGGATGAGGGCGTTTCTTTACAGCGCCGCGACATTTCCTGAGCGGGAACAGCCGCTCTATTAGCTCAAGATATCGGTCTACGCGGTGTATATCGGTGTAGGGGCCGTAGTACTGCGAGCCGTCCTGAATAAGACGCCGAGTGCGAAACACGCGGGGGTACTCTTCAGCTGTAATACGGATCATCGGGTAGGACTTTCCGTCCTTAAGATTTATGTTGTAGCGGGGTTGGTGCTCTTTTATGAGGTTGTTTTCAAGCAGCAGTGCTTCGTACTCATTGTTAGTCACGATGTAGTCGACGGTGTTGATACGTTGGACGAGTATGCCAGTCTTGCGGTCTTTGGTTCCGCGGAAGTAACTCGAGACGCGTGAGTAGAGATTTTTAGCCTTACCGACGTATATGATGACACCATCCTCGTCTTTCATAAGGTAGACACCGGGAGAACGAGGAAAGAACTGCACCAAGCTTGTGTGTTTCTGCATAGCTGCCGATATTATTGTACAGAAGAATGAGACAAACAAAAACATTTCCGACGGCGCAACTTGTATTTCTTCTCTTTTTTGCCGCTGCGGTGCTACCTGCACAAGAGAGTCGTGTTGAACTTGGCGGTACGCATGGCTGGCAGGACCGTCTGGCGTCAGCCGCAAATCTTGAGCTGGCTAGCGGACGGCGAGATATGCAGCAGCTGGTTCTTCGTCAGGGCGGGTATACTGCAGGGCCGGATACGGAACTGTATATTGATTTCGACTCGTCCAGCTTCCGCGACGAGACCGGCAACCATACGGTTGCGGGGCGCGAGGAGCGTACCGAGAGTCATGGGTATCGCGGAGCCGCTGCGGTTTTCCGTGGGAGTCAAGACGGATTACGCCTGCTGGGCAGCCGCGAAGGGATGTTTAGCCCCGGTGCCGTATGGGACGACTTCTCGTTAGAGTTTTACGTATATCCGGCGGCACTCAGCGAACGAGAGCAAATTCTCTATTGGCAAGGGTCCCTCGGTACGGGCGCCAGTGCAATTGCACAGCAGTTGATTGTAGAGGTGCGAAACCGAAGATTGCTATTTCGCTTCGATAATATGTTCTTTACACCGGACGGGACCTCCCGAACGGTCGAGGTGTCTGGACGAGACGGACTCATTCCACGACGCTGGACTCACCATATGTTGCGCTACGACGCCGATATCGGACTCCTTGAGTATCTCGTGGATGAGGTGCCGCAAGAAGTAATGCATATGACCCCTACTGGAACTGAGTCGGGCGATACCTCACGGGTGCGCATCGGGAGCGGCAGTTCCGGCGAGCTACTTCTGGGTTCGCGCTTCACCGGATTTATCGATGAGCTCAGATTAGAACGGGACTTCGTGGAAAATCCGTATACAGCTGCGTTGGTGAACGAAACCGGATCGGCAGTATCGCGCGTGATCGATCTTGGCAGGTCAACAGCGCGTCTGAGTCGTATCGACGCAGAGTACGCTACGCCGGGTGAGACCGACATATTTTTCGAGTATCGTATTGGTGAGAATAGGGTTGGAATGGATGCAGTTGATGCCGAGTGGTCGCGGTTTACACCGAACCAGGACATGGAAACCCTGCCGCGAGGCCGTTACCTCCAGGTGCGTGCCGAGCTTTTTGCCGACGGGAATTTCGAACAAAGCCCGAGTATAACCTCAATAAGCCCGGTGTATGAATCGCCTCCGCCACCGGCGCCGCCGGTCCGAGTTATGGCCGAGGCACGGAATGGCTCGGTACGCGTGCAGTGGAGTCCGGTGATGGATCCGGAGATCGAGGGCTATGTGGTGTACTACGGTACCCAATCGGGCCGCTATTTCTCAGGAGACAGTGACCTTGGATTATCTCCACTTGATGTTGGTCTTGAAACCGAGATAGAGATCACCGGTTTGGAGAACGGCCGACTTTATTATTTCGCGGTAGCGGCCTATGATCGCGCCGGAACGGTATATGAAACCGTACCGTCACGCGAGGTGAACGCTCGGCCCACAAGGCATGCGCAATGACAAAATCGCAACTAAGTAACATGCTACATCTTGCTGAGAATGCGCTACGAATTAGTGATTACGAGACCGCTGAGCAGTATGCGTTGGAAGCCCGTAATGCTGCGCCTAAGTCTGTTCAAGTAGGTATGCTTCTTGGGACGGTCTATGGACGTTTGGAGCGCTACGAAGAAGCCGTAAAGGAGTTCAGACGGGTTCTCAAGATTGCTCCCAAGAATGCAGAAGCCCTCAACAATCTCGGAGTTATGTACCGCTTTCTTGGTCGCACCGAAGAGGCCCGCAAGGCGTTGCAGGGTTCACTGGAGCTTAGTCCAGAACGGGCCGATGTGCTGTACAACCTTGGCAACATCCACAAGGCGGCAGGTGAGTTTGACGAGGCGGTTAAGTGCTACGAGCGCGCTATAGAGACCGATCCGAGCTTTGTGCTTGCGTACAACAATCTTGGGACTATTTTTCAAAAACAGGGTGAGCATAATCAAGCTGTTGAGGTTTTTAACAACGGCTTGCAGCATGACCTGAATCATCCGACACTTCGCTACAATCTTGGTATTAGTTACGATGCGCTTGGCAAGTTACCGGATGCACGGCGTCAGTTTGAACATGCACTACGTTCGCGCCCCGGCTGGACTGACGCGCTCAACAACCTGGGAATCGTGCTGGAAAAGCTTGAACGTTATGATGAGTCCATTCGACAGTTCAAAGAAGTTCTGGACATTGATGAAAAGAACCACGTAGCGCGTAACAACATCGCCACGGTGCTTGCTAGGCAAGGGAACACCGAGGATGCATTTAGCTACTACGCCGACTCACTCAGGGCCGATCCAACCTATGAGCGTGCAGCTGCGAACTTAGGGAATCTGTTCGAAAAGAATCCCCCGAAAGATAGCGATTTTGATGTTCTCAAGAACATCTACGAGCACGCACCCCAGAATACCGAGTTTCAGTTTCAGTATGCCAAGGCGCTCATGGGAGCGCAGCGGTATGAGGAGGCGGAGCAAGCGGTTGAGCGGACCCAAATAAAAGCTACAGATGATCCTCGCACGCTGCGAATGACGGGCCTTCTCAAGTATCGTCGTGGTGACAAAGAAGGTGCTGAGAAGGATTTTTCTCGACTGCGTGAGCTCGACCCTGGACATGTTGACCATCACCTTGATCTTGCCGAGATGCTTATGCAGTCCGGCGATACCCAAGGCGCGTTGACTGAGGTCAACACACTACTCAAGCAGAGGCCGGATAACTTACAGGCGGGAGTGATTAAGGCCGACGTTCTCACGCGTGGAGGTCGGCCAAAAGATGCGGTGAAGCTGCTCAAGAAACTGAAAAAGAAGAACCCTGAGAGTGTTGAGACTCTGTCCGCGCTATCTCGGGCTCATCAGACCCTTGGAGAACGAGAAAAGGCTATAGGAGCTCTTGATGAGCTTATCAATATTCAAGGCAATCGTGGTACACCGGACGATATAAACGCGCTAAACAAAAGTCTTGAGCTCTACGAGGAAGCTGCTCGTAGCCTGGCTGACGAACACAGTGACGATTGGCAGCGGAATCTGGATAAGCTTTCTCGTTATGCGCGCAGTCATGATACCGGTCAGCCGGAGGAAGATGACCAAGAGCTCCATGTCGAGAGTCTTGACGGACAAGACGAAGACTCGGTATCGCCATGGGACCTTGGGCCACAGACATTTCAAGCCGATGCCGAGGAAGACTCCGATCTTGCACCGGCTGAGCCCGAGGAAGAAGAGCCGGAAACCGACGAATGGGAACCGGAACTGCCTCCGGCAATGCGCGACATGATTGAGAGCGGCTCGATGCCGTTTGGAGATCAAGACCGGTCTGGAAGCGGCCATGAAGCTGAATCGGACGAGATCCCATTTATGCGGGACTTCCCACCTCAGATGCCGTCTGAGCCGGTTGAAAGTGTGGCCGAACCTCGGTCTGAGCCTTACCATTCGCCCGAGCCGCAGCGGCAACCCGGTGCATCTGAACAACCCGAGCCCTCGGGACAA
>JAIVHN010000067.1 GCA_020201015.1 Spirochaeta sp.
GCCTTGAAGGCGGCCGCAAATGCGCTGAGGGAGTTGTAGCCTACCACGGCAGCGGCCTCGCCTACGTTGCACTTCCCGTCTCGTAGCAGGAGCAGGGCGCGCCGCATGCGCTGCGCACGAATGTAGCCAAAGATCGTCGTGCCGAATCGCGCTTTGAACCCGGCTTTGAGCTTAGTTCGGTTCAGTCCAACCGCAAGGGATAGGTCGATAATGCTCGGCGGCTCCTCGTAGCAGGCAGCCAGAATCTGGCGGGCCTCCTCCAGACGGTCAACGTCGCTGCGCATGAGCACCAGGGGTTTTCGGGGGCCCGGCCCCGATCCAAGTTGGGTCAGCCGTAGCGCGGCAATCTCCAGCACCTTCGCTTCCAGGTAGAGCCGCGCGAGCGGTCCGCGGAGACTGCAGGTGAGCATCTGGCGCAGCGCAAGGCCCATTGCGGTGGTCGTGCACCCACGCAGGCAAAAGGGTTCGCTGTCGGCGTGAGTGAATGCGCGCTTGACTGCCGCTGGCAAGGCCACTCGGCTGTCTGAAAAACAGGACTCTATCACCTGGGAGTTGAGGAACATACACGTCTGATGTACGGAAACTCCAGGGTGGAGAGTCTGAGTTCCGGCCGCCAACGGCCCCAGAATATATGACTCGGTGCGGGCGAGCAGAATCGGCTGCTCTCTACCTACTATTGTAACTGTAATGGGTTCAGGCAAGAGGTGAAACGGAAAGGCCAGATAGTCCGGCGGTAGTTCGGTGTCCATACTGGTTTGTTCCAGCACATCGTCACAGGCCCACCTTCCATAGCCGACTCCCTCGCTGAGACGTGTCAGCTCCAATGCGCCGCGGACCATTTCCGGGGGTGCTGGCAGCTTTACCTGTAGGTCGTCGCGTCCAGATGGTGCTAGATCTACACTGCGAGCCAGTACATGGTTAGCGAACTCAATATGTAGGCCGAAACCGTCGCTCTGTCCCATGTGATCTCCTGCATAAGATCTGTACGGAACCAACAACGAGTAGTATACCACGATTATCTGGGATAGCGTAACTAAGAGAAACGCACACCTTACGCAAAGAGCCCCTTACTCAAAGAGCGAGACGATAGTGCCTGCCGCCTCACGCCCAAGTTGCGCGCCAGAACGATACCCTGGCTCACCACGCGTTACTGCCTGCTCTTTTGGCTGCAGGCTCAGTTCACGCAGCACCTGTCCTTCAGGGATGTTTCGCACCCGGAGGACGCCCTGCTCAAAACTCAAGCCGTTGCCGCCGTCACGAGTGCCGATAGTGGAAATTCCAACATCGATCAGCATCTGAGCACCACCCCGCTCGGCAGCCTCCACCGCGAAGTAACGCGGAGCTGCCTCGTACTCTGCCGAGTTATGGATTCCGCCGACGCTGAACGCAATAACGCCGGTCTCAAAGAGCATGTCCATGAGACCGTCCTCCACGCCCTCGAGGTAGTCGCGTGTCACGTCGTCGTCGTACGCGGGACCAGCCTCATGCACATACACCATGACGGTATTTGCCGATACAGCAGAGACGCAGAACACCACCATCGTCATTATAAACACCAAGGCCACCTGGATTTTTTTGTTTAACAGCATCTTCCCCTCCATAGCTCTCTATCACAGGTTTTATTTTCGGCCCAAAGGCTGCTGTGCTATACCGTCATCTGCCTCACAGAGTTGTTGCAAAGTGCCGGTCTGCATGATACCGTAATTTTTGACAACGATTACCACAACAAAGTGGATGTATACCGGCCAATGAACTACTACGTCATGCAAGTCCGAACCCGCGCTGAACGCCGTTTCATAAAGCTGGCAGAAGCAAGTGTGGAGTATAAGCATCTCCGTCTTGTACATCCGGAGCGAAAACTCAGCGTGCGGCGAGCTGGGCGAACGGTAGAGACGGTTGCAGCCGTTTTTCCCGGCTACGTTTTTTTGGAGTCGGAAGAACTCCCAGCCGAGTTGTATTGGGAGCTCCGCCGTGTCCCCGGGTTCTTTCAATTTCTCAAGGAAAACACCGATGTACAGCCACTGCAGGGCGAAGACAAGCGGCTACTGCTTCACTTCTTATCTTTTGGAGAGGTCATTGAGAAGTCTAAGGTGCGCTTTGACGAGGACTCAAGAATTCGTGTACTTGAAGGGCCGCTATCGGGGCTTGAAGGCAGAATTGTGAAGGTAGATCGTCGCAAGGGGCGCGCAAAGGTGAGCCTTGATCTCTACGGAGACACCTTTCTGGTAGACTTGGGCTTTGAAATTCTGGAAGAAGGTGAGGATGGAGTGGCTTCATGAGTAGCACCGGTGGACGTCCACGCATTTATATTATTGGGGCTGGCTTTGCTGGCCGCTCTATAGCCGAGGAAATCCGCAGCAAGGGCACCGCCGGCGAGGTGGTTGCTTTTCTTGACGACGACCCGGCTAAAATTGGACACCGTATTGACACTATTCCGGTCGTGGGCCCTATTGCAGATGTAGTCGACCTTCTGGAAAAAACCCCGGCTGATGAAGCCCTCATAGCAATTCCGAGCGCTGGCCGAGACAAACTCAAGTACCTATACGATCTTCTCAAACGTGCGACATTCTCGCGCATTCGCATTCTCCCCGACCTAGCGCAGATCATTGACGGCGAGGCCCATCTGATACAGGCGCGCGAGATAGATCCACAAGATCTTTTAGGGCGGAATCCGGTTCGAATTGGCCTGAAAGAAAGCCTAACCTATCTGCGTGGACGCCGCGTGCTCATAACCGGTGCTGGCGGAAGTATAGGAAGTGAGCTGGCGCGACAACTGCTGTCCGGTGGTGCCGAGCGTTTGTATTTGTTAGGGCACGGTGAGAACAGCATTTACGAAATTGACCGCGAGTTGCGGGTGCTGCAGGAAGAGGGTGTGGGTGAACGCGCGACCATTGTTCCCATTATTGCGGACCTCCGTGACCGCGACCACATTTTCTTTCTCATGAACCGGCTGAAGGCTCACGTTGTGTTTCATGCGGCCGCGCACAAGCATGTTCCTATGCTAGAGGCCAACCCGGTCGAGGCCATTACCAACAATGTATTCGGCACCTTGAACCTGCTTGATGCTGCGCGTGAGGTCGGTACCGAACGGCTGCTGTTTATCTCTACCGACAAGACCGTGGAGCCAGCAGGTGTCTACGGCGCAGGAAAAAAGATTGCCGAGGAGCTGGTGCTGGCCGCCGCCTCCCCGGATACCGAGTACCTGGTGGTACGCTTTGGGAATGTGCTTGGCGCGCGCGGCAGCATTGTGCCGCTCTTTGCTAAACAAATTGCGCGCGGTGGGCCGGTTACGGTCACCAACTCCGAAACATCTCGCTTCTTCATGACCATTGCCGAGGCGGCCTCGTTAGTACTCAAGGTCGGTGGAGTCGGTGCAGGCGGCGGACTGTACCTGCTGGATATGGGCGAGCCCTTGAGAATTCGCGAGTTGGCAGAGCAGATGATTCGCTTTTACGGATACACGCCTATGGAAGATATACAGATCACCAACATCGGCCTGCGTCCCGGAGAGAAACTCCATGAGCGCCTGTACAGCGATGATGAAACCCCGGTGACAACCGAGTTTACCCGCATTCTTCTTTTGGAGCGGCGCAACTGGGCACCAGAGCGGCTCCAGAGTTTGCTCACACAGCTGCGGCCTATTTGTTTTTGCACACCGGAGCAACCCGAGTTGTACCGGAACCGTCGCGAACTCAAGCGGGTACTGTCAGAGTTCATTCCGAGTTTAGAGGTGCCTGTCGATGAGTCCGACTATTAAGAACATACCTTTTGCCCGTCCCTCACTTGGGCCAGAAGAGGAAGAGGCTGTACTCAGAGTAATGCGCAGCGGCTGGCTCACCACCGGTAGCGAGGCCGAGGCTTTTGAAGGTGAGTTTGCCGAACGTGCGGGCGTTGAGCACGCGGTGGCACTGAGCTCGGCTACGGCAGGGCTGCACCTGGGGCTGGAGGCCTTAGGCGTGCAGGAAGGTGAGTTCGTTGCTATGAGCCCCTACACCTTTGCCGCAACTGCCGAGGTAACACGCTACCTTGGCGCGCATCCACTGTTTGTCGATATCGATCCTGAGACCCTCAATATTGATGCCCGCCAGCTTGATGAGACCCTATCTACGCTGGACCACACACGCCGCGTACGGGTAGTACTTCCGGTGCACATTGGTGGTGTGCCCTGCCCTATGCACGAGATCCGCCAGGTTATAGATAACCAACGCCATAGTAACTCGCGCCCCACGAGCATCACAGGCAACTCGCGCCCCACGCTCGACCCAGCCGCACCCATTTCCATTTTGGAGGATGCGGCCCATGTGAGCCCTTCGGCTGGCGGCGACCGGCTTGGTACCATGGGCGAGGTGGGAGTCTTTTCATTCTACGCCAACAAACCCATTACCACCGGTGAGGGTGGCATGTTGTGCACGCACAACGCCGAGCTTGCCCAACGTGTTCGTCTCATGCGGCTGCACGGAATTGATCGTCAGGTCTGGGACCGATATAGGTCGGTAGGTGCCGGGTGGCGCTATGAGGTGGTGGAGGCAGGCTACAAGTACAACATGCCGGACCTGCTTGCGGCTATTGGGCGTGTGCAGCTGCGCCGCACCGAGGAGTTACGCCGCCGTCGTTCCGATATCGCCATGTATTACAACCAGGCACTTTGCGATACCGGCTACCTGCGGCCTCCTGCCGACAACGGGAACACCTCGCACCATCTCTACATTCTTCGCCTTATTCCGGAGCACCTGAAGATTACCCGTGATGAGTTTATTGCGCGGCTCAATGAGCTTGGTGTAGGGACATCGGTTCATTACATTCCGCTGCACATCATGCCATACTACCAGCGGCGATACGGCCTGAAACCTACCGACTTTCCCGAGGCTTTGCGCGCCTTTGAGTGGTGCATTAGCCTTCCAATCTACCCGGATCTGACCGATGAAGAAAGGGAGTACGTAGTTCGGGCGGTGCGCTTAGTCGGCGACGCCGCATACCAAGGAAAGGGCGCATGACACAGATTAGATCAATACGCAGGCTCCTGCGCCGCAAGACGCATTTTGTCAGCGATATGTATGCGCGCGACATGCTGTACGGCCTGACCGTCCGCTCGGATCGCGCCCGCGGCAGACTGCTGTCCATTGAGCTTCCGGAACGGCACTCGCATCTGCGTCTTATCACCGCCGCCGACATACCGGGAAGCAACTCACTGGAGGTCTACGGAGATGCGATGCCGATCCTGGCGTTTGAGGATGTCCGCTACATTGGCGAGCCAATTGCAATTCTTGTTGGCCCCGATTTCTCAGAACTGAACAGTGCAGTTGATCACGTTATCTGTACCTGGGATGAAAGCTTTGTGGAGCAGCCGCGCTTTGGCTTCCGCCGCCCGGAACCCGAGCAGATCGCGCTTGAGCTAACGCATTCATATGGGAACCCTCCCAAGGAACTGAACTCGGCAGCTCCAAAACGCACCAAGCCGTCGACACAGCCAGCCAACGAAGGGGCAACTTTGGCGGCTACCGGAGACGAAACAGCTACCGGAGACGAAACAGCGGTCAAGACGAGCATAGCTGGCAATGCGCAGCCTGACAGTTCGGGCACACCCGGGG
>JAIVHN010000329.1 GCA_020201015.1 Spirochaeta sp.
GACTGCCAGCACAGCGGCTGGCTGGCGGGCGAGTTCGCTACTGAGTACCACCGGTTTCGCGGCGCCGTGCGGCAAGCTGGGGTAGAGTGCGTCTATCTGTTCGCGAACTCGAAAAGCAGCTCGATGAGCACTGCTGCCTAACCTGAGATGCAGCGTTGTTCGTGTGATTCCGAGTTGCGATATCGACTCAATTCGCGCCACACCTGCGACTGCGCTAAGCGCGTTCTCAAGGGGTATTGTAATCTCAAGTTCCACGGCCTCTGGTGGTACTTGGGGGTAAAGGGTAATGACTCGCAGTACAGGAACCTGTAGGGGCGGCAAACCCTCAACCGCAATGCGGGGCACGGCTAAGAGCGTGAGCACTGCAAGCGCTAGCCAGACCGCCACACAAGCAAGCGGCCGGCGCATGCAGAGAAGACTCAGCTGGCGCACCTAAAAGTTTACCCGCCGCACAAAGTCTGTAACAGCCGATGTGCCACGAAGATCCGCTATGCTCTCACGCACCATGATCCGCAGCAATCCAGGCTCACCGCTGAGCTCGGCGCGGACCTCCACTTGTACAGTCGTTGTGGCCACGGTACCGTCGGTGGACTGCGTAGCCTCGGACAAGCTGACCGACTCCACCGTCACACTGCCAGCGCCAGTGCTTGCCTCAAAGGAAACGGCCTCAATCACCTTGCCGAAATCAAGCAATGTACCCGGAGCATGCAGCAGCTCAAACTCAAAGCTCCCGCCAGCTGATAGAACGACCGCGCCATACGGCTCAAGCAACACCGCCGGGCTGACCTCGTCCGGCCTGTACCACACCGCTGTGACCTCTGGCGGCCGGAAACGGCTTCCGTCAACGACAAATGCATAGCGTTGCTCATTGACTACAACTTCGTATGACCTGGCATACACAAAGCGCAGGTCCGATATTTTCACACGGGCGGCATCCTCACTCCATATCACCGTGCCGCCCGCGCCTGCAGGCAACTGTATAATCCGCTGCTGCTCGGCCAGCGGTACCGGGACATCGAACTGTATCTCTATATCGTCTGGCACTTCGACCCCAGTAACAAAAGCCGGAGTAGCTTCGGCCAGTATGCCTGAGGGCTGAAACACGACCTCCGCCGTTGTTGGCATAAGCTCAGATGCGCGAAAAAAACCGAAATGCAGGTGCTCTATGGCGTTCGGGCCTTCGCGCTCATCCGGTTTGCTGCCAAGTTCAATCTCGTAATAGCGTCCGGCACGCCAGTCCTCGTGTGGAATAAACTGCAGGAAGGTATTGTTGTCGCTTAAAAGTAGTTCGCCGCGTAGTTCCGGGGAGATGCGGAACTCTTTCAGCAGGCGGCC
>JAIVHN010000330.1 GCA_020201015.1 Spirochaeta sp.
GGATAAAGTCATGCAACGGCACACGCCGCGGCTCCTTTTTACCCCGAATCTCGACCTCGGCGTCCAAAACGTAGAGAGCACATACTGCATCTGCCGCTGGCGAAGCATTACAGATATTCCCAACCAAGGTTGCTATGTTCCGTAAGCCCGGAGCCGAGAGTTCCCACGAAGCGCGTTTGATGATCTCGGGGATACTTGGGTGCGCAAGCAACTCACTGTAGGTCACGCCCGCCCCAATGCGAATTTCCGGGCCAACCCCATTACCAGATACGGTAATACCACTAAGCTCCGGCAGGTGCCCAACATAGACAACTGAGTTGCCGAGCTTGGGTAGTGTGCCTGCCCAGTTACGATATCGAACTAGGAGATCCGTTCCACCGGCCAAGGGCGTTGCGGCATGCTCGGCACGAATCTGCAGCGCCTCTTCAAGTGTTTGCGGTCTGTAGAACTCTACCATAGGTCCTTTCCTAACTCGGCTGCCCGGTGAACGCCCTTTACAATGAGGTCATACCCGGTACAGCGACACAAATTGCCGGAAATACCAACCCGGATCTCGTGGTCATTTGGAGTGGGGTTTTCACTTAGCAAGGCCTCGGTAGCTATGGCCATCCCAGGCATGCAGATGCCGCACTGTACCGCACCCGCCTGCGCGTAGCCTTCGTTAATAGCCTTGCCGCGATCACCGGCTGAGAGTCCCTCAGGGGTGAGAATCTCATCACCCTCTATCATGCCTACCAGCATGATGCAGGAGTTCACAATCTTGCCGTTCCTAAGAATGGAGCAAGCGCCACACTCACCCTCACCGCAGCCCTCCTTGACGCCGGTCATTCCGAGGTCCTCGCGCAGTACATCTATGAGACGTTTGAGTGGGTTAGCCGTCACCGTGACCGGTGAGCCATTAAGCGTAAACTGTATCTCGTGCATGTGAGCGCACCTCCGCTAAGTATTCTGGGGTTAAGGGAATTCGGCTTACCGTCAGGTTAAGTGCCTTCTGCACGGCAAGCGCCAGCGCCGGAGCGGCACCGTCAAGCACAACCTCACCAGCACCTTTTGCGCCGGATGGCCCGTACTGATAAGGGTTGTCCACCAGGGCGGACTTAATGCCCGAGGGAAAATCAAGCGATGTTGGAATGCAGTAGTCAGCCATTGTCACCTGTTGGAAGCGGCCGCCTTTGTTTTCCATCTTCTCAATGGTGGCATAGCCAAGACCCTGCACCATGCCGCCATGGATCTGTCCTTCCACGACCAGCTCATCAATGGCGCGGCCAACATCAAATGCGCAGTAGATTCCTTCCACCTTAATCTCAAGTGTCACGGGGTCTACCTCCACCTCGTACCCTACCACCGAGGCAGAACGTGAGGCGCAGGTGGGGCCTGAGTCCGGGGTGGCGTCGGTGTCGGTGTTCACCAGCTGTATCTCGCTATAGGGAATATCAAGCACACCACCAGCAATCTTGCAGAAGGCGGTATCAATGCCTTGCCCAATCTCGACGTTGGAAGCGTGCACCACTACCTCGCCCTCTGCAGTTCGGCGCAGTTTTACCTTGGCCTTAATGATGTCACGCTCACCGCTGCCGGTGAAGCCGCTGCCGTGCTGCACAAAAGCAAGCGCAATGCCGCGCCCGGAGCCGGGTGTGTACTCTGCATTCTTGCGGTCATAGTCCGACAGCTCCTTCACGCGAGCAAGGAGCTCATCAAGCTTTACTTCCTCGCGGAGGGTACCGTTGGTAACCGTTTTCCCGCCGTTCTTCGTCCAGTAGCGCATGCGAAACTCATCTTCATCCTCGCCAATCTCACGTGCAACATGGCTCATGTGCGTCTCTATAGCAAAGAGCCCTTGTGGCGCGCCAAAGCCGCGGAATGCATCGGCCGGAACGGTGTTGGTTGCTACCGCCCGTCCGTGGACCCGCACGCTTGGGAAGTCATACACCCCATTACCGGTGAACATGCAGCGTTGCAAAACAACACGTGATGAACTTTCGTAGGCGCCCGCATCTATGACTGCATCGATATCTACGGCAAGAATGTTGTTGTCGGAATCAAGCGCGGTCCGTAAACGAATGCGACTCGCGTGGCGTTTACTGGTAACCGTCATGTCCTCAACCCGCTCAAAAATGAGCTGCACCGGACGTCCGGTTTTGAGCGCTGCTACGGCCGCAGGT
>JAIVHN010000239.1:0-1939 GCA_020201015.1 Spirochaeta sp.
GTATACTACAGAGACATTGTTAGAAAAAGGAGCCGACCGTTGATTAATACCTTACTGCACAATCGTAGAACGGCACGGAGTTTCACGGATCGAAAACCGGATGAAGATTCTCTCCGACAGATCATAGAGGGCGCCCTTATGGCACCAAGCTCCAAGGGATCTCAACCGTGGGAGTTTGTGTTAGTGACCGAACGTGAGCGCCTTGATAAGCTGTCGGTTGCAAAGTCGAATGCCCATGCGCTGGAAACCGCAACTGTTGCGGTAGTCATCCTTGGTGACCCTGAAAAAACCGACGTGTGGGTAGAGGATTGTGCCATTGCAGCCACTCACATTTACTTAGGCGCGGAAGATGTGGGACTTGGCAGCTGCTGGATTCAGATTCGCAACCGCCTGCACTCACCTGGGAGTTCAGCCGAGCAGTACGTGCGAGATGTACTGCAGATTCCTTCCAGCATGGCGGTTGCTTGCATTCTTGCACTCGGATACCCGGCAGAAGAAAAGCCAGCGCACGATAGAACTCGGCTTCCCAAAGGAAAAATACATAAAGAACGCTTTGGCTCGGAACTGTAGGGAGATATCCTGTAGGCGCAACGGGATGATGAGCGACGCCATCCACAGACGGCGCCGCTCCCGGCCCGATAGCGTCCAAGCGGACGAACTACGCCTGCAGAACGATGATTGCGTCTGGGTCCAGTACCTGGAACGTAAACGACTCAGTAAAGTAGAGCCGTACCGTTTTAGTATCATGCGCCTCGTAGCCAATCGAGAAATCTTGGCCAAGCACCAACTCGTAGTCACCACCACGAGTGCTTACTATCACATTTGCGTCGACGGCGTTTGAGAGAATAATGTTTCCGCCAATGAGCTTTTTGATATGCTCGCGGAGCGGATAGCCGTTCACATAGGTTGAGAGCTGTTGCCAGTGCTTCCGATCTATGACAAGTGAGTACGGTCCTTCAACGCCGGAAGACACAAAGAGGGGGACCGCACGCGAAACTGCCTGCAGCATTTCTTCCGCAGTATCTCCAAGTGCTACAGTCTCATGCCCCGATGTTTCCACCAAGCCTGAGATGCCGCCCTTTGCAAAGCCCTCATAGACAGCTCTTTCCTCAAAAGCGGCAGCCTCACGTGCTGCACTCTCCAAAGAACTAAAGTCCGGGTCCCTAAGACCACGAGTGATATTGTCCATCTCCCAGATATCTACCGTAAAACCGGCACGGGTTTCCACCAAGGGCTGCACATTATGCACCCCGTAATGTACCGGTGCATCGCCCTGCCCCTCAGGTACCGTCAAACGCCCGGTGGGCGCAGCCGGATACGCCCAGCCATGCGGCCCGGAGATTTCCACAAACCTACGAGCAGACAAAAAACTCCGAAAGTATCTCCGGGCTTGTTCGTTTATTTCCCCCCACGCATTTTCCGAGAGTGGGGCCATTGATTGTCGCAAAATATCCATGTTCAGTCTCTCCTTTAGAGCTTTCCAATTCCAAGATCACCGCTCGAAGCTTCCTTGCTCGCATGAGAGCCCGCCCCATGTCCGGATGTCTCGGACTCCTCCAGCTCAAGAATATTGCCTTCGGTGAACAAATAGGTACGCAGCGCATGATCCCACCCCGGCATGTTGCGTCGTAGCCACTCCAGGCTCATGCATGCATGTTCCATCTCTTCATCACGGTTATGCGCTAAGATCTGTTGCAGCTGCTCATCGGTGGCGCCGTCAATACGCTGTTGATACCAGTCGACTGCCTCAAACTCTTCTTTGAGACTGTTAATTGCCCGAATATAATTCCTTGTCGCTTTCGACAAAACCTCTACAGGTTCGTGAAACTCAGTCATGTAGCACTCCTTATTCAATTTCTGCCGCATTGTTTCCGGCTTGCTGTGTAAGGTACTAAAAACTGGGTATGCTGGCCGGCACTTCAAAGACTGAATTTTCAGG
>JAIVHN010000239.1:2047-17110 GCA_020201015.1 Spirochaeta sp.
GATCAACATGCACCGTTGCCGCGATACCAAGGCGCTCTTGCAGTGCTTTCTCAAGTAAATCTACGATATCGTGCGAAGCATTTACCGTCATATCGCCTGCAAGACAAATATGAAAAGTAACCTCAACATGGTCGCCATATCGATGTAGGTGAAGGTGGTGTATATCGCCAATGGCCGGACTGACGTCATCCGCAACATCTCGTAAGGACGAAACAAGGTCCGGTGAGGGGCGTTCGCCCAATAGCGGCAGAGCCCCGTCCTTGACAATTTCAAAGGCCAACCGCAGCAGCAGGACTGCCACCAGTAATGCCATAGCTGCATCAATCCAAGGAAGCTCAGACCCTAAAAGGATCCCGATGAGAATCAGTGCGGAGGTAATGGCGTCACTTCGATGATGCCAAGCCTCGGCGCGCATAGCCGCCGATTTTGTTGACCGCGCGGCAAAAAAGGCGAACTGTGCCAAGGCCTCTTTGGCCACCACCGAGATAACGGTCACAGCAATAGCTGGAATACCAAACTCGGCCGACTCTCCGGCCAACAATCGCTCGCCCGCCTCAATAATGAAATTGAAGCCGACGACGCCCAAGAGAACTCCAATTGAGATAGAAGCAATCAGCTCGGCCCTGCCATGTCCAAAGGGATGTTCACGGTCAGGCGGTTTAACTGCAGTCCGGGCGCCAATGAGTAACACGCCAGAGCTCAGTGAGTCTGAAATTGTGTGCCAGGCATCGGCCATGATCGCAACCGAGCCAGATACAATACCGACCCAAAGCTTGAGAACGAAAAGAAGAGTATTAACAACAATAGATGTCCAGCCCTCAAGGGCGGCCAATCGCGCTCCGGCACTGTTCATAACGCGCAGCAAACATATCATGCAGCGTTCTCCCATGCAAGTGAGCCGGAAAATGAGCAAAAACTACGCTCTCAGCCATAATTTTATACTATTGTGGTTGAAATGTTTTCTGTAAAAAGTATATATTGAGAAGAACAAATGGCTCCCGTTATACAACATGACAAACGGTGAGCAATTGATGAGGTAGAAGGGTTATCATGGAACAACAGAGTCACACTCGTGAGACACAGATGCTAGATCCGCTTTTCATTCATATTACCAAGCGGATGCGGCAAATTGCACACGAAATTAACAAGTACTCAAAACACTTGCAGGAAAGTCACAAGATCACCATTCCTCAGATTATCTGTTTGCGTGAGATATACGAACACGGACCTATCTCGTTTAGTTCATTGACTAAGCTGGTTGCGCTGAATAACAGCACTGTTACCGGCATAATAGATCGGCTTGAGAAGCAGAACCTGGTACGGCGAACCCGCACTAGCGTCGATCGGCGCCAGATCCACATTGAGACTACTGAATTCGGTGTGCAGTTTCTTGAGGAAGCGCCAGCACCCTTGAAGCCGGAGTTCATTCAGGGTCTTAATCGTATGAGCGAACATGATGTGAATAATATTCTCAAGGCACTCGACTCGTTAACGACCTTACTCGACCCGGACGGCACGGTTGCCGAGGTTCCGCCAAGAGATCTCGAGCTGTAAACAAGTACTACTGGAAATCACGGCTTTGAACTCTTACCGGCCTGCCGTCCCTACCTATATAGTCTGGATCACTGTAGTCTTGTAGCTGGCTAGCTTGTTTGCTGTTGTGGGATGTTTTTTTAGTTTTTCGCAGACCAAACGGATTGAAACAGCGCTCTACCAAAATATGCACAACTCCATCGGCACGCTGAATCTTCCCCTCTACTCCCAGTACCGAGCTACCTACTACCAATGGACGAAAAGCCTCAAACACAGAGGTACGGAGAATGAGATTGATGAACCCAGTTTCATCCTCAAGTGTAATAAACACAACTCCGCCCGCCGTTGATGGCCGTTGCCGACAGATTACCATTCCAGCATACACCACGTGGTTGTTGTCGGCGTAGCCGGGGTTGCCGACACTGCCAGCTTTGCGGTTGTTGTCGGTTCCGGATAGCACCTCTTCCGCCGTTCTCAGCCCAAGCGAAGCTAAGAACTCACGAAAGCGCTGCATAGGATGCCCTGCGGTGCTATGCCCGGTAAACTCGTAGTCCCAGAGGATCTGCTCCTCCGGCCCGGGGGCATCAAACTCCGGCGTAGGCTGCTCGAATCCACGTAGTAGTGCATGTATCGGATCCCGCAATATGCGCCGCGGTGAGACAGCTGCCTCATTCCCTGCCGCCTGTTCGTGGTGTCGCGCCCCTCCCCGCCAGACCGCGCGCCGTCGGTTGGCCTCAAGCAGGTCAAGCGCACCCGCCTCGGCAAGCAGTTCCACCGCGGCAGCCGAAAGCCCAATCTCGGACTGCAACTCTGCCGGACTTAGAGTCTTAATATCCTCTCGCCGCCGAAAAGCCTCAAGACGGTCATACTCACTACGTCTCAGGCCCTTGAGGTACCGAAACCCAATGCGTACTGCAAAGCCGCCGTCTTTGCGCGACGCAAGCACACAGTCCCAGGCACTGTACACAATGCACAACGGCAACATCTCTACGCCGTGCCGCCGGGCATCTTCCACAATGGTTGCCGGAGAGTAGAAGCCCATTGGCCAGGCATTAAGCAAGGCACAGGTAAAGACAACCGGATACCGGGCTCGCAGCCAGGCGGTGGCATAGGCAATGAGCGCAAAGCCGCCAGCATGGCTTTCCGGGAAACCATACTCCCCAAAGCCGCGGATTTGATCAAACACTTGTTCGGCAAATCGTGGCTCAATTCCTTTGGTAATCATGCGCCCGACAATGCGGTCATGGTGGCGCTCTATAACCCCGTGTCGCCGCCAAGCCGCCATATCACGCCGCAATTGATCCGCCTCTCCGGGTGTGTAGTCGGCTGCAATCATGGCAACTCGCATAACTTGTTCCTGGAAAATCGGCACGCCAAGTGTACGCTCAAGCACCGGGATAAGCGCAGAGTGCGGGTAGCTAAGCTCTTCCTCACCTGCACGCCGTTTAAGATATGGATGGACCATACCGCCAGCAATAGGCCCGGGACGCACTATGCTGATCTCAATTACCAAGTCGTAGAATTGCTTCGGGAGCATTCGCGGCAGCATTGCCATCTGGGCCCGGCTTTCAAGTTGAAATACACCAACCGTGTCAGCCCGGTGCAGCATTTCATAGACCACCGGATCATTTGCCGGAATGCTGGCCATGGAGATATCGACCCCAAGATGTCGATGCAGGAGCTCAAAGCCCATGCGCAGCTGCGTGAGCGCCCCAAGGCCAAGGAGATCAACCTTAAAGAGATTCATTTCCTCGATATCGTACTTGTCCCACTGGATTACGGTCCTGCCGGGCATGCGCCCGTTCTCCACCGGCACAATACATGCCACCTCCTCGGCTCCCAGTAGGAATCCGCCCGGATGTATAGAGAGGTGGCGGGGAACGTCACAGAGTTGCTCGGCAAGTTCGCGCAGCAGCAGGTACGGCGGACTGTCATAGGGCAACCCTGCATCTCGCAGAGCCGGT
This sequence comes from Spirochaeta sp., assembly GCA_020201015.1. Classification (GTDB taxonomy): domain Bacteria; phylum Spirochaetota; class Spirochaetia; order DSM-27196; family SLAA01; genus SLAA01. Next base: position 5,545 of record JAIVHN010000239.1, read on the forward strand.
TCTATGGACTCAGAGCGATGTCCCAACAAGCGTGCCGCACGCTCAACATGCAGTTGCGGTATATCAAGCACCTTGCCGACATCGCGCAATGCCGACTTTGGCCGGTAGCGAATAGTGTTGGCAACCATGGCCGCATGCCGTCGCCCATAGCGCTTATACACATAGGTGATAACCTCCTCTCGTCGCTGATGTTCTATATCAAGATCGATATCCGGCGGCTCGGCGCGCTCACGTGAGAGAAAGCGTTCAAACAGCAGCTGCATGCGCACCGGATCCACAGCAGTTATTCCCAGGCTGTAACACACAACAGAGTTAGCCGCCGAGCCCCGCCCTTGGCAGAGAATTCCTTGTGAGCGGCAAAAGGCTACAATCTCGTACATCGTGAGAAAGTACCCCTCGTAGCGCAACTCGCGTATGAGCGATAGTTCCTTTTCAAGCTGCAAGCGCACCGCTTCAGGCATGCACTCTCCGTAACGCTCATGCGCACCATGACGACACAACTCACGCAGTCTGCCCTCGCTGCTATACCCTTCAGGGATCGGCTCCTCAGGGTAGCGGTACTCAAGCATCTCTAAGCCAAACTCGGCACGCTCAAGCAACTCAAGCCCGGTGCTTAGCGCCTCGGGTATGTCCTGGTAGCGCTGGCGCATCTGGGCCGGGTGCGAAAGCGCATAGCGGTTGTTGGGGCGCAAGCGTGTGCCAGCCTCTCTTAGCTTTACCCCGTGACGAATGCTTGTCAGGACGTCCTGCAACCGCTGCCGGTCGGGGTGATGGTACAGAAGTTCCGGTGTCGCCACACTGCGCAGGTGGTAGCGCTTACACAGATCCGCCATGAGAACGTGCCGCCGACGATCCTCCGGGATCTCATGCCGCACCGCACCAAGAAAGAGCTGTGAAGGTCCAAAGGCGGGCAACAGGAGCTCGACCAGGCCAGCAGCAGTTTCATCTAATACCGGCACCACCAGCACCAACCGTCCCGGTCGCTCAGGGAGATCCCCGGCAAACCATAGCCAGCGGCAGCCGCCACCAGCTCATCCGGCGATGATGCACCCTCAAGAAAGGAGTAGTATGACTTGCACCACAGTGGAACATAGGTGTCGCGTCCATGATCACTGTGGCCAGTAACGCCACGGCCGCTGGCCACAGGCTCAGAGGCCGCCATGTAACATCCAGCGTTGGCTCTGTGCGTCAAAGTAAACCCAGAGTAGTCGTTGCCGCTGGCCGTAAAGGTAGTAGTAACTCCGCGGCCCCCCTTTCTGCCACCACTCGGTTGCAATGATGTAGGGGCCGGCAATAGGAACCGCAGCACGACTAAAAGGCCGGGGCTTGGTAAACAAACGCCGAACCACGCGCGGGTACACAGCGGCGACAGACCCCGAGCCAAGATTTTTTTCAGGGTACCAACAGAATTTTTTCTCAGGCAGATGGGAGTCGGCTGGGTGGGCAAAGCTCACCGCATTCTCGCCGAAACGAGCACGCAGAAAACTGTAGGCCCGTTCCTCGGCAGCGGCGCTGCGAACACACGTATGAGGGAAAAGCTCTAGTGAGTGCTGCCTCCCCAAGCGAGACTCACCCTCCAACACAAAAGCCTGTACCGGCGAGGGAAACTCAACGCCGTCAAGCCGCAACCGCACCAAGCGGTCAAATAGTTTTAGGTCACACCCAGCCTCGGCTGGCCGCACACACTCCTGCCGCACCGAGCCGTCTTCAAACTCAAGTTTTAGGAATAGTGCGGTCACCAACTCACCACGAGCAATTATCGCATCAAGGAACGTACCCATGTGTGGACGCAGCTCCGCATACAGCGACTCCAAACGCCGCACCGGAGCCGCTGGCACAAACCGCAGTCTCCGCTCGGCCGCCTCCTCACACGGCAGCACCGGCAGGTTCTCACGCTCCGCCGCCAAGCGATACGCGGCTCCGGCCTGGCGCCCAAAACGCAGCTCAACCTCTTTCTCAGGCAGCCGCAAAAAGTCTCCTATGCTTCGCACCGCAAGCCGCTCAAGCCGCCGCCGCTGAACGGCGTCCAGGCCCAGCACATCCAGCCCCACCGCGCGCACCGCACGCCGCTCCACCGCCACCGAAACCGCACCCAACTCCAACCCACGTTTAGCGGCAACATACGCGCCGAAATGTGAGTGGCCTGCGGCCACGGCGGCCGCCCACCCGGCACCGGCAAGCCGTTCCCGCACCGCCGTGCAGTACCCGGCCACCCCGTCATAGGGCCGCAACAAACCGCGGGTACTAAGCCAGTACACCCCAGGCTCCTCTGCATGTCGCTCTACTCTGTCACTTACACGGTACAGCACCGAAACCAGCTGTTCATGTGCAGCCGCAAGCCGCTCCGGTTGCAACGGCTCCACATACAAGGCTGGTGCACGCGTAAGCGCCGCACCGTAGCGGAGCCCAACCTCTATTCCCAGGTCGGCGGCCGCCCTATTGCGCTCACGTATGCATAGGCCTTTTTCATCCATCACCGCCGCAGGCACATCCCGCAGCTGCGGCTCACGTTGAATGAGCAGCTGCAGAGCCAGCGCCGGTAAACTAATACAAACCATCAGGGCCATACAGCACCCTCGTGGTGTGAGCCTGAGTAACGCCATGTTTGTTTTTGAGAACCTGAAGTTCCAGCAGAAAGCACCCGTCGTCCAGCGGCCGCCGCTCCGCAGCTATGCGCAACGAGACCAGCGGCCCACCAGAGTAGTGCTCGGCGTTGTCGCAGAGCAGCACCACCGCACAGCCATTACGTTCGGCAATGCGCGCAAGACGGGCCGGGGCAGTCTCACGCAGGTCTTGAGCCGGAGGGAGATCAAGCACAATAAGCCCAAAGGCCTCTGAGCGGAGACAGATCTCGGCCGCCTCAAAAGCAGCTCGTACATCATGCACCTGAACAAAAGGGAGCACACCGCAACGAACGCCACAGCGTGATAGGTCGGGAGGATACACCGGTGCTGCATGAGCACTGATCCAGACCGGTGGCTCATCTGCCGCTTGGGCCTCAACAAGCAAGGCTCCGGCATAGCTTAGCGCGCCAAGCCCGCCTACAACAGCAAGGCGACTGCGAAGCCACGGAAGAGAAAAAGCGGCGGCACCGGCCGATGGAGTAGCCGGTACAAGGTCGGAGGCGCGGAGCAACATGCCGCCATTATACTATACAGATGTGTAGTAATCAAGCTGGACATTGCTCTGCGGCTGGGCTCTACCCCGCCCTCGCGAATACATCGACCTTAGCTAAAGCTCGTAATCTACCACCGCCCGTCCCGAGACTACCGACTTTACAAACTCGGCAGCCGCTACATGGTCCGGATGCTTTTGGTAAGACTCAAGTCCCGCTCGGCTTTCAAACTCGCTATACAGCGCAACATCATATGCTGCATCACTTGCGTTAAAGTTAATGCCGACCTCAAGCGCAACAATGCCGGGAACCGTTTCACACAGCTCCTCAAGGGTTGCCTTCATGCGGCGCGCATTCTCGGAAGCGCTTGCCCCATCTACCTCCGGCTTGAGTTTCCAGAAAACAATATGCTTGACCATGAATCCTCCTCACGTTCTCGTACTATAGCACGACCAATGCAACAAATATCGGCCCAAAGATAACCGCAACCTTACCAACAAGTTTAATGAGAATATTCAACGCAGGGCCAGCGGTGTCCTTAAAGGGGTCGCCTATCGTGTCACCAACAACCGAGGCCTTGTGCGCATCGCTGCCCTTGCCACCGTAGTTCCCGGCCTCAATGTACTTCTTGGCGTTGTCCCATGCGCCGCCCGAGTTGGCCATCATCACCGCTAATAAGAACCCGGTCACCAGCGAACCAACAAGCAGTCCGGCAACCGCCTCACCGCCAAGCGTGAAGCCAAGCGCCACCGGCACCACAAGCACCAAAAGTCCCGGTACCATCATGGACTTAAGCGCGCGCTTAGTCGCGATATCGACACAGCGGACATAATCCGGCTTGAAGTTAGCGTCGATCTTTCCGTCCGCAGCCTTAAACTGCCGCCGCACCTCGGCGACAATCTCAAAAGCACCAAGCCCAACACCGCCCATGGCAAGCGCACTAAAGACAAAGGGCAACAAACCACCAATAAATACTCCGGCAATAACCGGCACCGAAGCGATATCCGCTACCTCAATTTCTGCAACCTGGAAATACGTTGCAACCCATGCCAACGCGGCCAAGGCTGCCGAGCCTATTGAAAATCCCTTACCCAGCGCAGCGGTGGTGTTTCCAACCGCATCCAGCGCCTCACACCGTTCACGCACATCCTCTCCCAGGTCCGCCATCTCGGCAATGCCAGCGGCGTTGTCGGCAATAGGTCCGTAGCAGTCCATAGAGAGCAACAAAGCAAGGTTTATGAGCATGCCCAAAGCTGCAATAGCAATACCAAACAGGTCTGCCAACGCGTACGACGCGATAGTAGCGCCAACTACCAGTAGCACCGGAAATATGGTACTCATCATGCCGACACCAAGTCCGTCTATGATTGTGACACCCGCACCGCTCTCGGCCGAGCGTGCAATTCGTTGCGCGGGTTTATGGTCGGCCGACGTGTAGTACTGGGTAGAGACACTAATAAGAAAACCCGCAACTAATCCGGACATGAGCGCCCAGAACAAGGCAAGCTCGCCGACCAGGAACTGCACAATGAAAAAGCCAGCAACAACCATGAGCGTGTTCCCAACGTATACACCAGCATTCATGGTTTTGTGTGCCCGCGCCACCTGTTCGGCAAAGCCGTAGTTACCGGGTTTCGGACGCACAATCAAAACTCCGATTATCGAGGCAAGAATACCTGCCGCCGCCAGGGCTAAGGGCAACGATGTTCCAAGGTCCTCCCGCGATATCACCAACATTGTCACCAACGTTGTCTGCAATGACGGCCGGGTTCCGCGCATCATCCTCGGGAATACCTATCTCAACCTTCCCTACCAGGTCAGCTCCAACATCGGCACTCTTGGTAAAAATTCCACCACCCACACGGAGAAACAGGGCAACGGCCGAGGCGCCAAAAGCAAAGCTCAGAGTCACATGATAGTCATTAAGGATAAGTACCAAAGCCGTCAAACCCAGCAGGCCAAGGCCCACAACCGAAAACCCCATGACCGCGCCAGCAGAGTAGGCAATTTTCATGGCCCGATCCCAGCTGTGAGTTGCCGCAGTAGCGGTGCGGCCGTTTGCGCGAGTACCAATATTCAGACCAATGAAGGCTGCCGCAGCCGCTGCTACAGTTCCAAAAAGGTATGCAACTGCGGTCATCGGCCGTGGGGGGATGAACAGCAACAAAATGACAACCATCACGAGCGTGAATACTGCCAGCATCTGGAACTCGCGCCGCAAAAAGGCCGATGCTCCTACCCGGATCTTTTTGGAGATATCGCGAACAGCACGAGGGCCCTCCTTTTCTTTGAGAACACGCCCAACCAGAAACACAACAAAAACAAGCGCCCCAATACCAACCGCAAGTATCAGAACCAGCAGAACCGTATTGCTCATTGCTAACTCCTTGCTTTCAGTGTAGGTGGGCCCGGGCGAGCGGTCAACGTTTTTTACCGCACCGAGCTGCGCGGGGTGTTCAGCCAAAGTTTTTCGCATTAAAATCAGGAATCATGATTATTCGTAACGCTTCTTTGGCCCTACCCGGTAAGAATGAACTCACGCCGGGTGATCTGCGAATCCGACGTGGGAAAATTGCTGAAATCGGGGTCGGGCGTACCCTCGAAGCTCAAGGTGATACAGACATTATTGATGCCGAAGGCCTTGCGGTTTTACCCGGCGCGATAGATGCCCATGTTCATTTTTTTGACCCGGGATACACTCACAAAGAGGATTTCTTGCATGCGAGTGGAGCCTCGGCCTCTGGTGGTGTAACTACTGTGGTGGACATGCCCGATACCTCCGAACCCGCGGTAATAGACGCTCAGTCGATACAGGAAAAGCTCAGCATTGTCTCGCGTAAGTCGTTGATCGATTTTGGATTTTTCGGCGGAATTTCGGGGTTATTGTGCGACGATCAACTTCCTCGACGAGTTGCGGAAATGGCCCCGGAAGTACTCGGCATTAAGACCTACGCGCTCTCGGGCGCCGCCCATTTCCCGCGGGTCTCGAACCACCAGTATTATCAAGTCCTCCAGGAAACGCGGCGGCACAACTGTATTGTTCTGGTCCATGCAGAAGACTATGACTACGTCTCCGGCGCCACGCCCGGGGCGCAAGCGCGGGGTGACGGCGGCATGGCTTTCTATCTTTCTCGGCCGGAAGCTGCCGAGACGCTCTCGGTACTGACTGTGACCGAAATTGCGGAGGAGCTTGGTGCGCCAATGCACATTGTACACCTTGGCACCGTTCGCGCAGCTGAGATCGTCGCCACATGTCGCTTTGTAAGTGGAGAGACCTGCCCGCAGTACCTGGAGTTTGATTGTCACGACTTTGAGCGTATCGGCGCTCCGCTCAAAATAACCCCACCAGTCAAGGGGCCGGAGAACAAGGCCGTACTCCTGCGGATGCTGGCCGAGGGCACGATCGACTTCATTGCCTCCGACCATGCACCTGGGACCCGTGAAGAAAAAAACACCGGCTCAATCTGGACCGACTACGCCGGAATACCAGGAGGGCCGACACTGTTCCCCTACATTCTTTCAGAGGGATACCTGTCGGGCAGCATGGGGCTGAAACGCTTTTTAGAGGTTACCTCGGGTACCCCCGCGCGACGCTATCGCATTGCAGATCGAAAGGGTTCGATTGCGGTTGGACTTGATGCGGATCTCGTGTTTATTGATACCGCCGGGAGCACCGTTGTACATGGTGAAGAGAGTTTCTCCAAGGGCAAGATCACCCCGTTTGAGGGGAAGGAGCTGCGCGGCAAAGTTCACCGTACCATGGTACGCGGCCGCACGGTGTTTCATGCCGAGGAAGGCGTTACCGGCGAACCGGGAACCGGACAATTTCTCCGACCCGACCCTAAACTGCGGCGCGCGGGCATCAAGCCCTGGCGAGGTTGAACTGGTGGCCGAGTCTATGGTTCCTCCTCCCTTTCCCACCTTGCTGCAGATAGTGTTCTCCGAGTACCACCAACATCGAAGTATTTTCGGTATTCCTGAGCATGCCTTTTACCGCGCTGGCACTAAATCGCTGGGGCCTGCATTAGGACCACACACCCATTTATCACAAGGCATTGTCTGCGCGTATTTGTGTGGTGGTCGCGTACTTGAGCTCAAAACGGTGCAGCAGCTGGACCAACTTGAGCTGGAGAAGCCCTGTGTCGATGCCGCCGATATCGGCTACAACACGGAATGGTCTACCGAACTTTCTATTGCAGAGGCCACGGCGGAGTACTACAAGGCTTGGCTACTGCTCCATTTGCTGCGGGGGCTCCTCTGGAACGAATGGGACAGCGAGCCAGACTTCATTTTTGTTATGAGTGTCGGATATGACCTTGAGGGTGTACAAACTGCTTCGGTCGACGCGTTTCTTGAGAACATGCGGGATGCTGGCCGTTCGCCGGTCTTCAAGGAGCTCGCGGGCGAACTGACGACCTTTCTTGAAGCGCAGCCGGACCTGGGACTCTTCCCGGGAGTAGCTCCAGCAGGCTCTCAGGCAAACTCTCAGAAAGGCTTTCAGGCAGGCTTTCAGGGAGCTAACTCCCATCCGCCCTGGCAAGAGTTTGTACAGGGCATTCGTCGCGATATCTGCCGCTCGGTTGTGCTTTCAACCATGCATGGTTGTCCGCCTGAAGAGATTGAGGCAATCTGTAGTTACCTACTCACCAAAAAACACCTCGACACTCTGGTGAAGCTCAACCCAACCTTGCTTGGCCAACAAGATGTAGAGCAAATCCTCAGCAACGCCGGGTACAGTATTAGCTTAGATCCCCATTCATTTGCGGTTGATTTACGCTACGCCGAGGCTGTGCAGTTGATTGGTCGCCTACAGTCAACCGCTGCGACCGTAGGTCGGAGCTTTGGCCTAAAACTCTCCAACACCCTGCCGGTGCAGAACACCGACAATCGGCTACCGGGCGAGACGCTCTACCTCTCGGGGCGCGCCCTATTCATTCTTACCACCGAGCTTGCGGCGCGACTCTGCGCCGACCTGCATGCAGCAGGTGGTGAGCTGCCACCGGTTTCATACTCCGGAGGCGCTCATGCTGGCAACGTTGTAGAGGTGCTGGAAACCGGGATTGGGCCGGTCACCATCTCTACCGATCTTCTCAAGCCTGGAGGCTATCAACGGCTGGCCGAGGCGGTTCGCGCGGTTGATACGCGGGCGCAGTCCGGTGTGGCAAGTACACTCGACGCACCTGGTGCAACGGCCCCGCTCTTTCCAAGCCGCCCAAACCCACCGGCAATCCGCGCCCTTGCCGATAGGGCCAAGCAGCAAGCTGCCTACCGCGCGCGGAGCGGCGAACCGACTGCTCGGGTACATCGCCCTCTGCCCTTATTTGACTGCTTTGTAGCCCCGTGCCGCGAGGCCTGTCCTTTGGGTCAGGATATACCGGGCTACATTCGCCTCCTCGGCGAAGGACGACCGGCCGAGGCTTTATCCTTGATTCTGGCAACCAATGCATTCCCGGCCCTAACCGGCGCTCTATGTGACCAGCGATGTACGCGCGCCTGCACCCGCATTGAGTACGACCGCGCGGTACAAATTCGTGCCGAGAAGGCTCTGGTGGTGCGGGCAGCACGTCACACCGGCCTGGGCATGATCCTGAGCCGACAACCAGCCGCGGCTGGTGCGGCGGCCAGCACTGCGAACGGGGCTCCGGTTGCGGTTCTCACGGCTGGACTTGCCGGAGTTTCCGCTGCCTACTACCTGGTACGCTCCGGTATTCCGGCAGTGGTCTTTGAAGCTTCAGGGAGCATTAGCGAGCGCATTGAGGGGCAACTCGCAAAGTATCGACTTGCCGCGGACGAACTCAACGCTGACCTCACCCGCATAGCCGCTTCGGGCGTGAAGTTCCGCCTGGCTCGTAACCCGTATCCAAGCGCGGCCGACCTTGTGGCGGAGGGCTTTGCCGAAGTTATCTTAAGTGGCCCGGAGCCTGAACTGCTACGCAGCTGTGAGCTGCAATTGAACCCGGACGGCAAGCCCATTGTCGATGCAGAAACTCGCCGCACACCAAACGGAATCTATCTTGGTGGTGACGGCGAGTCGGACCCACCACGCGTAATTGAAGTCATTGCGTCCGGTAAACGCATTGCTGCGGCAATTGGTGCAGCACGACACGGGGCCGACGGCACCGGCAGCTCCGGTCGACACGCTGGCCCGCCCTCTGCGGCAGCTGGCAGCTCCGGCACGGGTGGCCCGCGCCGCACCGGCAGCACCGGCAGCTCCGGCCCCAAACCCGACCCTATGCAGGTGCTCCACAAACACGGCCGCTTTGCCGCCCCGGGGCGCGGTTCGGACGGCGAGGTAGCACAAGCCGAGTTCAAGCGTTGTCTCGAGTGCAACGTTATCTGCCTGAAGTGCGTCCAAGTGTGTCCGAACCGCGCCAACATCGCTATACGCATGCAGCCCGGCGACGGCTTCACCGACGCCTTCCAGATTCTACACATAGATTCCTGGTGTAACGACTGCGGCAACTGTGCCGTCTTCTGCCCTTACGACGGGAAGCCCTACCAAGAGAAGTTTACGCTGTTTGCCAACCGTGCGGCATTTGAGGCGTCCACCACCCCCGGGATGTGTGTTGATCAGGGGCAGCTGTTTCTGCGCGCGGCGGACTCAGGCGTGGCTGACGCGGGCGCGGCCGACCCAGGTGCGACTCACTCGGGCGCGGCCGACGAAGCCAACATCGACATCAACTATGAAACTCAAACTAAGCGGGCCGCAGCGCTTGCGCAACGCATTCAAAACGACTACAGCTATCTCCTCCGGCCCTTTGAGGAGGGCAGCGGTTGAGATTTTCATGTATAATTCCAGTACAGGAGCGAAAGGAGTACATAAATTATGAGCATTTTTGACACAATTCGTGAGAAATCAGAAGCATACGCCGAGGACACCGCCGCAGTTCTCTCACACTTGGTTCGCACCAAGTCTTATGGCGGCGAGGAAGGTGAGGTCCTTAAGGTTGTCGAGCAATACTGCCAGCAGTACAACTTTGACGAGGTACGATTCGATGGCCTGGGAAACCTCATAGCCCGCGTTGGTGAGGGCAGCCGTTCCATAGCGTTCGACGCCCATGTCGACACGGTGGAGATTGGTGATCCGGATCAGTGGACGCGAGATCCTTTCTCCGGAGTCATTGAAGACGGGTGGCTCCACGGTCGCGGCTCCTCGGACCAGAAGGGCGGTGCCGCATCCATGCTCACTGCCGGGCGCATTCTAAAAGCAAACCGGACTTTGCCGTGTCTACCGAACCGACCAGCTGCAACCTTTACCGTGGTCAGCGCGGACGCATGGAGATGGAGGTGCACTTTAAAGGCGTCTCTTGCCATGGCAGTGCCCCTGAACGAGGCGTAAATGCGGCTTACAAAGCGGCGCGTACCGTGGTTGCGCTTGAGCAGTTGAACGAAGAACTGGAACCTGACAGTGACGGCTTTTTGGGCAAAGGTACGGTGGTGGTGAGCCAGGTCCACGCCCGTGGTCCCTCGCAGTGTGCGGTACCGGACCAGGCCCGGCTATACCTTGACCGTCGACTTACCTGGGGTGAGACCAAGGAGCTGGCGGTTGAGCAGGTGAAGAAGCTTGGTGCAGGTGAGATTGAGCGCGTCGAGGTGCCCTACTACACAAAGACCAGTTGGAAAGGCACCGAGTATGGGCAGGAGTTATACTTCCCTACCTGGAAGATTTCGGCCGACCATCCGCTGGTACTTGCTGGTGTCATTGCCCATAAAAACGTCTATGGAGAGGCTCCGCTTGTCGACAAATGGACCTTCTCCACCAACGGCGTATCAATCTGTGGGCTTCACGAGGTGCCGCTCATTGGCTTCGGACCCGGAGATGAGGCCGAGGCACATGCACCCAACGAAAAACTGCGGGTCGCGGACCTGCCGATTGCGGCCGCCTTTTATGCGGCGCTTCCCTACAATCTTCCGCAGTAGAATCCTACGCTGCGCCGCGGGGCAAAACGGCCAGTTGAACCTTACCTGAATTAGAACTGGAGGCAGGAGTGAGTACAAGAATTCATTGCACCATTAACGGGGAAAAGCGAGAGTTCAGCACCGCAACGGGCACAATGCTTGTTGAGGTACTCCGTGATCACTTAGGGCTTGTCGGGACCAAGAACGGGTGCGGCAACGGCCAGTGTGGGGCCTGTGCGGTGCTCGTGAACGACAAGCTCACTCGTTCCTGTGTCACCCCTGTGGCTAAGCTTGAAGGCTCGACAATTGAGACGGTGGAGTCACTGTCTCGCGGAGGGCAACTGCACGCACTGCAAGAGGCTTTTGTTGCCGAAGGTGCGGTACAGTGTGGCTTCTGCACGCCGGGTATGCTCATGGCGGCTAAAGCGCTGCTGCTGCAGAACTCGCAGCCAACGCACCGCGAGATACGTGAGGCCATGGAGCCGCAGTTTTGCCGCTGCACCGGGTACAGCGCCATTGTGCGGGCGGTGCGTCGAGTGGCAGGGTTGCCGG
>JAIVHN010000068.1:0-7127 GCA_020201015.1 Spirochaeta sp.
GGGTCGGGCTGGGCCAGCCGCTTACGGTCCCTGTCTTGAACTAAGGCAGGATAAAACAAAGGCCACCACTTTGTCGCGCCGGCGGGTGCGAATGTCGTAGCCGGTCTGCTGTGCATGCCGGGTGAGCTCGGTAAAGAAAGCAAAGAGCGTTCCGTAGCGTTGCTCCCCTTGCCTCAGCTCGTCTTCAAGTTGGTTCATGTTCCACACCGACTCCACGAGCTGTTCCACCTTTCGCAGGAGCGCAAACTCGGCTGGCGCCAGCCAGGCGTTGGAGAGCACCTGATACGGCGCTTCGCGCATGTGAACCTGCCGGTTTGCCTGAGCCTCTTCTTGAATGCGGGTGCCGGGCAGGCTCTTGAGAAAGCCAATGTCAAAGCGATGTGGCCGCAAGCTGAGCACCTCGTTAAAGGTTCGGGCCACCTGCTGCAGATCTTCACCCGGTAGGCCCACGATCATATCAAGGTGCACCTCTATAGCGTTCAACGCTAAGACTCGGGCCACCATTTCACGCATGCGATCCCAGGCGTTGGCACCGGGCAAAGTGGCACCAGGGCTGGAAGCTGGTGAACCGGGCGTGCGCCCGATTACCCGGAGCGTGTGGTCAACCACCGACTGCACACCAATCTCAAACTGCAGCCGGCCGGGCGGCGCCTGTGATAGCACCTCAAAATCGGCCTCCTGTAAAAAGGCCGGATGTACCTCACAGTGAAACATCGCCCTGGTCTTGAGCTCAATAATGTAGGCCCAGATTTCACGGGCGCGTTCGGGCCGGGCGTTAAAGGTGCGGTCGACAAACTTTATGATAGGCGGGCCGTCATAACTTTGTTCGTAGCTGATTATCTGTGCCAGTTCCTGTTTCACTTGCTCGGTAGGTCGGAACTCGGCATGCTGGTCGGCGCGCCCGGAGATGCAGTACGAACAACTACAGGGGCAGCCCCGGCTCGACTCATAATAAATGTACCTGCGGTTCAACCGGGCAAGGTCGGCCTGCCTATAAGGAAATGGGATCTCGGCAAAGGGCAGGTTTGGCAGATGCAGGAGCCGGCCACCATTCGGTAGCGTAAAGTTGCTGGCAGCTAAGTGCTGCATTGCTGCCTCGCCTGCTCCGCTAATGAGGACATTGATTTCGGGAAAATGCTGCAACCACCACTCGGCATTGTAAGAGACCTCAGGGCCGCCAATAACAATGACAAGATTCGGCAGCAAGGCACGAAGATCCGGTAGCAGCTGCCTAATAAGGTTGCTGTTCCAGATGTAGGCAGAGAGCACGAGCACATCGGGTGCCGTGGCGAGTTCGGGTGCGGGGGCTGGTGCCTCGACCAGCGCGGGGGTGGGAGTCGCGCCGACCCCGGTAATGAGTTCCAGGATGTCGGTACGACGGTCGGTGACCATGCACTCGCAGAGCTGCACCTTGTGACCGGCATTCGCAGTCTCAATGCTGTTGCGCATATACAGCAGGGCGAGGTTGGTATGGGTGTAGCGCGCGTTAAGGGCGGCCAGCAAAACGCGTCGGGGCGACTCAGTTTGCATTGCTCAACTGTAGCAGCAAAGGGCAGGCTTTGATATGCTCGGCGCAGTATGAAGTCGCACAATTCAGATGAACAGCCGGGGGCGGGGTCGGCATCGGAGCCGGGGGCGGAATTGAGCCCGAACTCAAACGTGCCCGCGCGCGCCGAGCTTGAAAGAGTTGCGGCAACTGCCGCCTTTACCGCGCTCATTACGGTGGGCGCATACCTGTCATTTCCTCTTCCCGGCAGTCCGGTGCCGGTGGTGGTGCAGAACTTCTTTGTAATTGTGGCCGGAATGCTGCTGGGGCCGCGGCACGGCGTGGCGGCGGTTGCGGTTTACCTTGTCCTCGGGGCGGTGGGCTTCCCTGTGTTCTCAGGTGGCAGCGGAGGTGTTGCTCATCTGGTGGGCCCAACCGGGGGCTACCTATTGGGGTACCTGCCAGCGGTCTTTGTGTCTGGGGCGCTGTTGAGGCGCAAGTCACGCGCGACTGGATCAGCGGGCCTGGGGCGAGTTGCAGCAGCTGCGGGGTTGGGCTTTGCGTTGGTGTACCTATGCGGGGTACCGGTACTCATGCTGGTGACCGGCCTGGGGCTTGGGCCCGCGCTAGCGGTGGGGTTCCTGCCCTTCCTCCCAGGCGATGTGCTCAAAGCGGTGGCTGCAGTACTGTTGTACCGCCGGGTTGCGCCGCGCCTTACTCGTTGGAGCCGTGGTTGATACAGTCAAAGTCGATACTGGAATGCCGCGAACTTTTCTTTCACTTTGACGACAATCAGCCGGTTCTGGACAACATTAATCTGCGCCTGAACTCTGGTGAGCTTGTGGTTCTCACCGGCCCAAACGGCTCGGGCAAGACGGTGCTCATGAAACACCTCAACGGGCTCCTGCGGCCAGCCCGGGGCGATGTCTTTCTCAACGAAAACCCTCTGCCGCGGCGTGGGCAGGATGCGGTGCGGGCGGTGGGTTTGGTGTTTCAAAACCCGGTAGCCCAGTTCCTAGAAGATACAGTGGAACGAGACGTGGCCTTCGGCCCACGCAACATGCACCTGGGTGCAGCTGAGGTTGAAGCCCGAGTAGAAGACGCCCTGCAGGCCACCGAACTGCAGCACCTGCGCACTCGTGATCCGCTAGAACTCTCGGGCGGCGAACAACAGCGCCTGGCACTGGCCGGTGTGCTTGCTATGCGGAGCGAGTTTGTCATTTTAGATGAACCCTTTGCTCACCTGGATCTGCCGGGGGTGCGCTCGGTCCTGCACTCAGTGCTTGCAGCTCGCGACCGTGGTGTTGGCGTTGTCGTTGTGACCCATGATCTGGAAAAGATTCTGGCACATACAGACCGCCTGGTGGTCATGCGCGACGGGCAGATCGTGGTCGACGACACTCCACAGCAGGCACTGCCGCTTGTGGAGCATCACTTAGTACGCCGCCCTGCTGGAGAGATTTCCCAAATGAGTTGGCTATGAGTAAAGGCTTCAGGTATGCGGGGGCCGCCCTGCAACGGGACAACCACGCGACGCGCCTTGACGCCCGAATGACCTTGGGCCTTACCCTGCTGCTCCAGTTGGCCGCCTTCCTCACGCCCTTGCCAACCGTGGTGTTCTACCTGGCGTTGCCCTTCCTGTTTTTTGCGCTCCTTGGCCAGGCTCCGCACCGCGTGCTGTGGAGCTCCCGCTTCTTCGTCGTGCTGGTGGCGCTCATCGTCGTGCTGCGCGGCATGGATGGTGTGGTGTATGCAGTGCGTCTTGCAACAGCCTTCTATGCCGCCCGACTCCTCACCTATATTACAGCGAACGGGGATCTAAGCGCGGCCTTTGCCTGGTATCTGCGGCCATTGGGGGCCCGACGCGCGGCAAACGCCGCACTCTACGCCAGCCTAACTTTGCGCTTTCTTTCGCAGCTCTATAGCACTGGCTCCGAACTGCGTGACGGTATTCGCGCCCGCGGCGGCCAGCTCCGCCACAACCCCGCTCGCATCGTTGCCGCCTACGGGACGGGCCTTATTTTTAAGGCGTTGCGCTGCTCGTCCGAGTCCGCCGCCGCGCTTCATGCCCGCGGTTACAGCAGCGCTACACCAGGCGCGATTGGGCGTCTACGATCCTGCTTATAGTTATTCTACTGGCACCCGTAATTCTCCCACCCCTGCTGCTTCCCGGGCGTTGAACCCCTGAGTCCGTACAGACCCTTGAGTAAGGCGCCGCTGAACGTTACAATTGGCCCACACAATTTGTGATTAAATGACAGGATTATACGACGGAGGAACCATGAAGTTTGATTTCACCACCCAGGTGTTTGAAAAAGAAAAAATCTCGTTATCTGGAACAGAAGAGTACATTATACGCGGTGGACGCCATCTCTTTAGTTTGTTACCAAAAGCGTTTGAAGGCGTTAAGACTATTGGCGTGATCGGCTGGGGCTCACAGGGCCCGGCACAGGCGCAAAACCTGCGCGACTCGCTTGAGGGCACCGACATTACCGTTAAGGTTGGACTGCGTTCCGGAAGCGGAAGCTGGAAGAACGCAGAGCAAGCGGGCTTTACGGAAGCCAGTGGCACCTTGGGTGAGATGATGCAGGTGATTTCCGAGTCCGACCTAGTGATTCTTCTCATCTCGGATGCAGCACAAGCAAAGCTCTACAAAAAGATCTTTGATGCTATGAAGAGCGGCGCCACACTTGGTCTATCTCATGGCTTTTTGCTGGGATACTTAGATGCAATTGGTGAAAAACCTCGGGCCGATATCAACGTGATTGGGGTGTGCCCCAAAGGCATGGGGCCTTCTGTTCGTCGGCTCTACGTACAGGGTAAGTCGGTCAATGGCGCTGGCATCAACTCCAGCTTTGCAGTCGTTCAGGACGCAAATGGAAAAGCAACTGACTATGCAATAGGCTGGAGCGTTGCACTTGGTTCGCCCTTTTCATTCATGACTACGCTGGAAATGGAGTATCGTTCCGATATATTTGGCGAGCGTGGAATTCTCTTGGGTGCGGTGCACGGCATTGTTGAGTGCCTATACCGTGAGTTTAAGGACGGAGGCATGGACGCCGAAACGGCGTTCCAGCAGACAGTCGAATCCATAACCGGCCCCATATCCAAGACCATTTCTCATGAGGGAATTCGGGCAGTCTACGACGGCCTTAGTGACGACGACAAAAAGAAGTTTGCGGCTGCGTACTCGGCCGCCTACTATCCAACCTTAGAAATTCATGCAGAGTGCTATGACGAGGTGGCCTCAGGCAACGAGATTCGTTCGGTTATTCTTGCTGGCGACCGTTTCGAGCGCTTCCCTTTCTCAACCATCGACAACACTCCTATGTGGGACGTCGGAGAGAAGGTGCGCGCAGTACGCAAAGAAGACGAGATCCCGGTAAATCCCATCACCGCCGGAGTGTACGTCGCCTGCATGATGTCACAGATTGACCTCTTAGCCGAAAAGGGTCACGTGTACTCAGAGATCGTCAATGAGTCGGTTATTGAGGCGGTAGACTCACTGAACCCATACATGCATTACAAGGGAGTTGCATACATGGTAGACAACTGCTCAACAACCGCACGGCTTGGCTCGCGCAAGTGGGCACCACGTTTTGACTACCACTTGTACCAGCTCGCGCTGCCAAAACTGCATGCTGGCGATGCACCGGATGCCGAACTTATGAAGAAATTTCTTGAGCACCCGGTTCACGCTTCGGTGGCGGTACTCGCTGAGCTGCGCCCAAGCGTAGATATCTCTGTTGCTGAGCAGTAAAGTGCCAAGTTCTCTTACGGTAGGGGGCGGTATGCGTGGGGCTAAACGCCCGCATGAAACTCCATGGTGGCGGCTGCCGGAATTTACCGGCATGAACCGCCTGCCGGGTAGATCACTGCTCCTCCCGCTTGAGGAGGAGGTGGTTTCGCTTAACGGCGACTGGATGTTTCGTCTATACGGGAGTCCCGACGCCATTCCGGAGGATGCACTTCAGCCTGCATATCGTGAAAAGGGTATGCAGCCGGTTCGCGTCCCGGGGGACTGGAGCTCGAGCGGAATTCTTAAGCCTAACTATCTCCGCTCCCGACCGCCCTTTATTAATAACCCCGACGTAGGAGAGCTCACACCTCCTGATTTGCCGGAGCTCAATCCTACCGGCCTGTATCGGCGAAGTTTTACGCTATCTTCTTACCGGAGCGGGCGTCGCTATGTTCTGCACCTGGCGGGTGTGGAGAGCGCGGCGGCCGTCTATGTAAACGGAAGCTTAGCAGGCTACGGCAAAGACTCCTCTACTCCCATAGAGTTTGACATTAGCTCATATGCAAAAAAGGGTGACAACCAGATAAGCGTAGTTGTGCCACGCTACTGTGACGGGAGTTATTTAGAAAGCTCGGATCGATGGTGGTTCGGCGGCATATACCGTGAGGTGTTTGTGTACTCGACTTCGGCAGTGCATATTTCCGATGTCCGCTTCACCGCTCTACCTGCGGCCGATCTTCGCTCCTGCACGTACGGAGTTGTGGTTGATGTTGGCTTTCCCGACAACTTTGAAGCCGGTTATACCGTGGAGTCTCGCCTGCTCGACTCGCACGGCACCGAAGTTCGCGATGCCGCGCTACAGGGAGAGATAGAAAAGTTTTCCGGTAGAATCGAACTTGCAGGCAACCTTCAAAATATCGATTTATGGAGTGCGGAAACTCCAACCCTCTACACGGCCGAGCTTAGCCTGAAAACACCAGCCGGTGAAGCACTGGACACAGTGCGTGTCTCGGTTGGGTTCCGCCGCGTTGCCATAGAAAACGGCCTTTTGCTGCTCAACGGTAAACCGCTTATGCTGCACGGAGTTAACCGTGATGAGCATGACCGCAACACCGGCCGCGCGTTGTCACGGTCAGCTATGGAGCACGAGGTTGCGCTCATGAAGAGGCTCTCAATTAACGCTGTGCGCACCACTCACCGACCTCAAGACCCGTATTGGTACGAACTCTGTGACCGTTACGGAATATATGTGGTAGACGAGCCTAGCTTAGCCGCGGGGGCGTTTGGTGAGCGTTTCTCCGAAAGTACCCGCTGGAGCTCTCAGATCCTCGACCGCAGCATGCGCACCGTGCTACGCGACAAAAACCATCCGTCGGTCATTGTGTGGTCACTGGGAGCAGCATCCGGCTCTGGGCCTAACCACCAAGCAGCAGCGGCATGGATACGCTCCTATGATAACAGCCGCCCGCTTATGTATGAGGGAGATTCTCTGCAGACCACCTTGCGTGGTGCGGCACAGGACTCAGCAACAATACCCATTGCTACGACCACGACAACTTCTGCGCCGCCTATTGGTGACATCATTTCACCGATCCACCCAAGTATCGAGGAACTACAGTGGCTGGTAGAGCTAGCCAGCACTCTACAGCAACCGGTTATCGCGGCCGAGTTTTCAGGGGCAATGGGTAATAGCAACGGGAGCCTCCATGAGTATTACCAAATGTTTCGCGAGCATCAGTCACTTCAGGGAGGCTTCATAACGGGGTGGATGGATCGTGCGCTGACCGGACGTCCGGGCTCAGGTAGTGTAGTCACAAGGGCATCTACCGATTCAGCGGAAACTAACGCGGTAAGTGCGGTGCCTGCCTACGGCGGAGACTTTGGTGACCACCCCCACGATGG
>JAIVHN010000068.1:7274-12824 GCA_020201015.1 Spirochaeta sp.
CGATCGGCTTGACCGTCTACATACCGCCCCTGGTGAGTCGGAGTCGATTAGAATTGGCTTTGATACCTCAGCAGCAGCAAACTACGAAGAAATTCTGCTCACTATACGGGCGCACACCACTCGCGATCTCCATGTTGGTGAGTCGGGGCTGGTGACTGCGGGTAGCGAGATTGCTTCAGAGCAGTTCCTTGTACGAGCCGCACGAGGTGCAAGCCCTGAATCTTCACGCAATGCAGGTGCTCTATCGCTCAAGCAAGATGATCGGCGTATCTGGATTAGAAATGATCGGCTGCGGGTAACCTTCCAAAAGGAACCCGGCATTATTTCCTCCGTGTTCTGGGATGAACAAGACATTCTTCTGCATGGGCCAAAAATGCAGTTATACCGCCCACAGACGGACAACGACCGTTTTGCTGTGACGCCCCACGGGGAGAGTCCGCTTGGGTCCCATCCGGACAGCTTGCACTACCGCTCACCGGACATGGTAGCGGAAGATCCAGAGGTAGATGAGCTTGAGGACGGCTCTATTCGTGTGCGCATTCAGCACTATGTGCGCGGAGTATCGGAGGAGCGCGCCGTCGAACATCACCATGAGTACCTTGTACATACCAGTGGCGACATCTACAGCCGACATCTATTCATTATTGGTGAAAAAAACCCGGCACCACTGCGTGTTGGTGTGCGTTGTGAGCTCAAGGCAGGCTACAACCAGGTTAGCTGGTACGGCCGAGGGCCGCATGAAAACTACCCCGACCGCAATAGCTCGGCTCATATAGGGCTCTACATGGGCAAACCGCATGAGCTCGCTACCCCGTACATCCGTCCGCAGGAAAACGGTGCCCGCACCGATGTGCTGTGGGCGGCCATTGAGGAGCCCGGCAAGAGCGGGCTTCTGCTCCACATGCCTGACCTGTCTGTCTGGAGCGCTTTACCGTTCCGCCCTGAAGACATAGACCAGGCCGAACACGACTACGAGTTACAGCCGCGGGAAGAGACGGTAGTTCTTGTCGACTGTGCCCACGCCGGGCTCGGCACCGGGGCAGTTGGGCCAGCAACTCGTGAAGCGTACAAAACCAGCGCCGGACGCTATCGATGTCAGCTACGAATGCGCCCCTACCGGACGGGTGAAGAAGACCCGGCCCTGCTAGCACGTCAAACCCGCGAGAACCGCTGGAGCCGCAACTTCAACTGGGAATAGCGTGGTGAGCGGCAATATTTGGACGCAGCTTGAACGACCTATGCGCATTCTGGCGCCAATGGAAGATGTTACCGACACAGTGTTCCGGCAAATTGTGGGCAGCCTTGCCCCACCAGACCTGTATTTTACCGAGTTTTTACGCGCGGACCTCTTTCAACCACGTTTTGCCGGCCGCATGCAGCGTCGCCTTGAGTTCTCGGAGGCGGAGCGGCCAATTATTGCGCAGATTTGGGGGAACGATACACGTGACTACGGCGTGGCGGCCGCCCGTTTAGCGCAGCTCGGGTATGACGGGATAGACATTAACATGGGCTGTCCAGCCCCAAAGCTGGTAAAAAAAGGCTGCTGCGCCGGTCTCATTCGAACTCCACTCAAGGCAGCCGAGCTTTACGCGGCGGCATGTGAAGGTGCTCAGGGAGTACCGGTCAGCATAAAGACCAGAATTGGACTTGATACCCCTGAGACTGAGGACTGGATCGGCTTCCTGCTACAGCTCCGGCCAGCGGCTCTTACGGTTCACGGCCGCACAGCGGCGGAGATGTCGGACCCACCCGCAGACTGGTCGCAGGTGCGTCTGGCGGTAGAGCTGCGCAACCGGATTTCCCCCTCAACCGTTATGGTTGGTAACGGCGATATACGCTCGGAAAGCGAACTCCAGGCAGCGGCGGCCGCTTCCGGGGTAGAGGGCGTCATGATTGGCCGTGGGATTTTTGAAGACCTCCTGGCATTTCGGCGCAGCGGCGCGTCTTGGGTAGAACAACCCCGTGAGGTCGTGTTAGAAACCTTTATACGTCACATTGAACTGCACCGCATCTACTGGCAAGGCGAACGTAACTTTGAAATTCTAAAAAAGTTTGCACGAGCCTACCTGCATGGCCTCCCCGACTTCGACAGCCTCTACCGCGAGGTAATGCGCTACCACGACCATGACTCTCTTGTTGCGCTCCTGCAGCGCTCTGTACAGCAGCCGTTTCCGGAGTTAAAATGAATGACGATGTCGTGTTCATGCTGAGCACAACACCATGCCAAGTAACAACGAGGTAAAACCTATGCGCTGTCCGCTCTGCGATAGTTTAGAAGACAAGGTTATTGAGTCGCGCTCGCTGGCGGGAGGCAGTAGTATTCGTCGTCGGAGAGAATGCCTTGCGTGCGGATATCGCTTTACCTCCTACGAACGGCTTGAGGACAAACAGCTGATGGTGGTCAAGCGTTCGGACCGTCGCGAGCCATTTAGTCGTGAGAAACTGGAAAAAGGCCTTGAGCAGGCGGTGCGTAAACGCGCGGTACCTCAACTGCAAATAGAGAGCATAGTCAACGAGATTGAAGAACAGGCAATGTTGCAAGCTCGAGCTGGCAACGAAATATCTTCGGAATGGCTTGGCGACCGAGTCTTAGATGCGCTGTACAACCTCGACCGAGTTGCGTATGTGCGCTTTGCATCGGTGTATCGAAACTTCACAAATGTAGCTGAGTTCATAACCGAAATACAGAAAATCACAAGCTGGCGAGGCGCACCCGGCGTTGCCGGGCCCACTCATGAAAAGCGACAAGACTAGGTAGTGGCGGAGGGATTTGAACCCCCGACCGAACGGATATGAGCCGTTTGCTCTACCGACTGAGCTACGCCACCATGAAGTAAGTAATGCGGAACTATAGCAATACAGCTGTATTTGTGTCAACTGCTGCACGGGCGCTGCAGTGTACGGGCTCAGTCAGGGGCGCAAGCACCAGCGCGGGCCAGTAGTCCCTGCAACGACGCCGTTACCACAGATTGTGTTCACGCGCTAAAGAGATAAGGCGCCGGTTGATGGGGTTTGCTCGTTGGAACTCGAGCTTCTCTTGCGTATTTTCTATTCGTGCGGTTCGCTCGCGCAGCAAACGAACGGCCTGACCGAGTACGGCGCCGGGGTCCGGATCATCGGCACCCCTACTCCGGGAAAGCGCCATGCTATAGACCATTAAATACAAACGCCTATAGGGGTCCACGGCGCCACGAGCGGCATCACGGCACATTTGTCCCATAAGCTCTCCGGCGGGAGCGCTCTCTCCACGCTGAAGCAGTGCAAGAGCCCTGCACGTTGCGCGCATTCGTTCAAATACAATCTCCGGCCCAAGGGCCTGGTCCTCTACGAGAAATACACGTGGTGGTCGCAGCAGATAGATAGTGGATGGCTGTGAATCTGCACTGGGCAGTGAGCACAGTAGTTCAAGCGCCTCCCCGGCACGCCCTTGTGAGACAAGTGCGGCTGTATCAATTAACTGATTCTCGCGGAGCATCTCCTTGCAGAATTGCAGCGTATTGCTGCGTGATGCAGGAGCTACGGTCTCGGCTACACTCCCTCCTTCTATTAGGACGCACAACGTGTCCCAGTATTTCAGGCTCAGCGCCCAGTCCTGCTTGCCGATCAACTCCAGAAATTGCCTCATCTCACCGAGCATCAAACGTGCCGACTCATGCCGCCCAAGTTCTAAAGCGTAGCGAAACCCAAGTACACGGCGTAGAACACGAAAGGATGACGGGGTCATCACCATAGCCTCGCGCTCTTTTAAGGCATCAAGCACTTGGCCTACCCGCGTAAGATTGCCGTCTATAAAGTACGCGCACCCTTCAATCAAGAGCCCATGTTCATGTTTACCAAACATGTTGGTCTTAGCCTCGGAGCGAACCCGGCCCGCGTACTCGCGTGCCTCGGTGACCCGCCCGACCTTGAGCAGACTATCGGCAAGGTGCAGCTGCGCCCTTCCTGCCATTTCGCGGTCACCTAGTTCCTGGGCTCGCATGAGAGCATCTTTAGCATACTGCTTGAGCGCCTCAGGATCTCCTGCCGTCACGGCTTGATCGGCACAAGCAAGAATCCAGTTGAGTTCAGATCTGACGCGGCCGGACAGGGCGTGGTGCCTGCCGTTAGCCTGCGCAATACTCGCAATCTTGGTTCCGGCAACTGGAGACCTGCGCACTGGCCCTGTCAACCGAATAGCGCTTTCTGGAGTTTCCGTTGCCGCGACTAGCGCTTTTAATCGGATAGTGCCCGCATCAATTGCGAGGCTTAGTTCCGACTGTGCTGGCTCATCGGGCGCACCTAACGGTGCCCCGGCAAGTAGTCCCTCTGCTTCGTTACTACATCCTTGCTCAATGGTTGCATTAAATAAATCGTTCCACAGTGAGAAGGCTTCCCGCCAACGGCCTGCCCATTCCAGGGCTGCGACTACGCGCGGATGTATACCGGTCCTTAGGTTTACGTAGCGCTCGCACAACAGATTGCCGTACTCACTACGCAGTCGACGTACCTCTGTGGAACAGTCGTCGTATAGATTTGAGGCCTCGGTTGGAGTGTCTTCTATGAGCTGCAAAGCTGTAGCATGTCCTTCGGCGACCCGCGCAATTTCCTCTCCGTTTAATACCGAATCAAGCAACATGTGTATCTTAGGTACAGACGTTTCGGGCTGAGGAGTAGGCATAAAAAAAGAGTAGACCGGCGCGGCCCATGTAAAACGAGCTGGAGATGAACGACCGGAGAGGATAACCGGGATCGGACCCACTTTAGCATGATCACGTAGCTGGCCGGAGTCTATAAGACCCTGTACCACAGCACGGCTCGCACGGTCCATATACTCGGGCTCCTGTAAGACAACAAGAAAAGGCAGCCCAGAGGACTTGGCATGAACTTGAAATGCGTCCACAACTAACCCAAGCATAACAAGGTAGTCTTTTGCCTGTACCGGATCACTACTAAAACGGAAAGTGGCACGCTCGCTTAAGCTCCCATATGACTCCCGTAGGATTCTCCGTCCAGCATGCCGTAGGTAAAGCTGCAACCACTCTGGATCAATTCCCGACAGCATTTTTCTTATGCTCTCGTAGGGTGAACAAGAAAATTCCTTACTACCGACGAGTTTAAGGTAGAACAGATCGTCGACCTCCCCACAGTAGCGCTGAAAAGCAGCACGCAACTCATGGGCCAACACAGTCACATCCCTACAGCGAAACTCGTAAACTCGGTCCGCAAAGCCACCATTCAAAGCTGGCGTTAGTATATCGAGTAGACGCTCCCCAAGTACATCGGATTCATGAGACTCCTGCGCAGATGCAGCGACGGCATCATCGGCGCCGGTAGCAGGGGGCGGCACACAATACCACCGGCCGGATTGTTGAATAATGGCACTCGTCTCAAGCCTTCCGTTCAAAAGAGGCAGCACCTGTGGCGTGAACCACAGTGTATCTTGCTCAGGAACAGTTGCCATGAGCGCCTGAAAGCGTTGAAGTGCTGCTTCGGTAGTAGCTTCGCTTAGATTTTCCAGCAGTAATTTATAGCCGTAAAGCTCATGAGATCCGAGTCTCATGAGCTTTACGG
>JAIVHN010000240.1 GCA_020201015.1 Spirochaeta sp.
TAGAGGTAGTACAGCGCCTGGGGCAGCAGTCGTCCCAAGTTAATTGAGTTAGCCGAGGTGAGCGAAAACCGCTCCCGCGCTTGCTCATTTTGAAAAGCCTCTTTCACCATGGTTTGGCAGTCGTCAAAGGAACCCTGCACCTCAAGTGCGCACACATTGCCCCCGACCGTAGTGAGTTGCTGCTCCTGCAGCCGACTCACACGCCCGGAGGGATACAGGATCACTACTTCCAGATTCTCACGGCCGTGAAAAGCTCGGGCCACGGCACTCCCGGTATCACCGCTGGTGGCAGTGAGGATCACCGCCTTCTCTCCTCCCCGGTCCAAATAATGCTCCATCATGTGAGCCAGGAACGAGGCGCCAAAATCTTTAAAGGCACATGAAGGCCCATGATACAGCTCCAGGATAGAAAGGCCATCATGCAAAGCATGGATCTCCGGAGCAAAAGGAAACGCACTCCGAGCAATGTTCCTGGCAGTGAGCTTATCTAAGTCGTCCGGAAAAAGAAGCGGAAGCACTTGTTCACTCAAATCAACAAAGGAGATGTCGGAGTCGCAGGATTTCAGGAGCTCTGCAAGGCTCGGCGTTTCGGTCGGAATATACAGCCCGCCGTCCGGCGCCAAGCCCCGGAAAACTACACTACGGAACTCTGCCGAAATGGAGGAGTCGCGCGTACTTACATACCTACTCACGCTTCCACCACCGTCGCAGGAGTTCCGTGAACCGTTCCGTCGGAGGAGCGCGTAAAAAAGGCCGAATGCACCACATTCAGCACCTGCTTGCGCGCCGACATTTCCACCACAAAGGAAATATTCATCTCGGATGAGCCCTGTGCAATGGCGAGTATGTTCACCTTGGACTTTCCCAAGGCGCTGAAAATTCTGCCAGCAATACCCGGAGTACCCCGCATGCAAGCTCCAATGACCGCAACAATCTCGAGGTTTGGAATGAGCTCAAGCTGTCCAATGCGTCGAGACTCAAGCTCATGCGCAAGCTCTCGTTCCAGCGCCTTTATAGCTGGCTGAGCATGGTGCCTCCGACAGACAACACAGATACTGTGCTCTGAAGAAGCTTGGGATATCATAATGATGTTAACTCCCGCTGATCCTAGCGCCGAGAACACCCGTGATGCAATTCCGGGTACCCCGACCATGCCCCCACCCTCAACATTAATGAGCGCGACGTCACCAATCGAGGCTATTCCGGTAATGGTATCTACCCTGCGGTCTTCTTCACGTGCTTCATGAGTAATAAGCGTGCCCGGAGCCTTGGGATTGAGGGTGTTCTTGATTCGAATAGGAACCCGAAGCTCAATGGCTGGCAGCATGGTATAAGGGTGCAGCACATCGGCACCAAAATAGGCCAGCTCCATCGCTTCTTCCACGGTAATAGTGGGAATGACAAAAGCATCCTCAACATAGCGCGGGTCGGCACTTAAGACTCCGTCTACATCGGTCCAAATCTCAATCACATCGGCATGTAGACCGGCACCCAACAGACTTGCCGTATAGTCGGAGCCGTTGCGACCAAGGGTTGTGGTAATCCCGTCCTCGGTAGCAGCAATGAAGCCGGTTACAATCGGCAGTTCCTGTTCGTGGTGAATAATTGCCTGTGCACGCTCAAAGCTCTTGTCAAGCCGTACGGTAGCAGCCCCGTGCTCGGCCTCGGTCACAATAACCCGGCGCGCATCAACCATAACAGCCTTTTCACCAAGAAAGCTCAAATATGCGCTCATCAGCGTACAGGACATTCGCTCACCAAATCCTGCTATGAGGTCGCGACTTCGTGGTGAACACTCTCTCACTAACTCAATACCATGGAGAATATCGCCAAGCTCGTGATGTAGCGCAGTAAGTTCTCCCATAAGCTGACCGGAATGAGTAAACTCAGCGCTTGAGCCTGACCGCACATCAGTCTCATCGGCAAACAAGGTCTTGATCGCGTTCTCATGAGTATCAAACACACGCTCATACAGTGAGTGAAACTCCGCATCTGCGTTCTCTGCTAGATCGGCTGCGGCAAGCAGAGTATCTGTGACACCTTTCATTGCCGAAAGAACAATCACTACCGAAGCGCCCGTAGCTTCTGCACGTACAATCTCGGCAACTGCTGCGATGCGGCTCGCGTCCGCAAGTGAGCTCCCTCCGAATTTCATTACTTTCATCATACAACAACCCTTCTCTCAAGATTGTAGCAGAAAGTCCCAAGGATGAGTATGATACAGGCATGATTCTGCTTAGACAGGGAGTTGAAAGCTGATACGCATCCGATTCCTCCCCACCCTTTTTTTCGGTCTGCTCCTCGTTAACGGCATTGTTCTGTCCGCAGAACTTGCCGGTGAGACATCTGTTTCCGACTCCGAGTTCATTGTGCGCCGGGCAATCCAACTGCTGCCGGACACCTACTCTCCAGTACTCTCAAACGGTGAGGCACATGCCATAGTTCGTGATCTGCATGGGGAAGACACGGTCGATGTAGTCATCGCAGCCGTGCGTGGCGCCGATGTTGAGAACCGTTTGGAGGTGTTAGCGGATATTTCGCGGCTGTATGTTCGGGGATTAAGCTCACCTGAACTTTTCATCTTTGTTTATAAAAGCTCCCGGCGCCGCATAGAAGAGCACGGGCGATACGGCATCGGCGCTCCACCAGTTTTCAAAGGCTTGAGTTTCCGCAGGCTTTCACGACCTGACGCTCCCATGTCGGTGAATGCCGTTGTCGTTGAGACCATGCGCGGCACGGGGCTCATTGAAGAATGGCTGATATTTGGCTCAGGCATAGAGGAACCGACTCGAATGACTGTGCGTGACACCCGCAATGAACGCTGGCGCATCACCGAGAGAGATGACCAGAAGGTGTTCAACATGCTGCGATATCAAACCGCCTATGAGCAAGGTTCCGGAATTGAGACCTTCATTACCCGCTATGTATGGGATGGCAGAGCGTATCGCGGCGACGAATCAATTGCCGTTGTCCGCAGCCTGAACGCCTTCCTTGACCGCTCCGAAACACTCCTCAACAACTATGAGTACGATGCCTTTGTTGAGTTTGCTTTACCTCAGCACCTGGAACACGATACCGAAACAGTGCTGAAACAGACATTTGTTCGGGTGCCGGAAGAGTTTCAGCAGAGCAGCGAGCTTCCCTCTCCGGAAGGCACTAGCGATACCAGCCTCACTCCACGTTACATTCTGCCGCGAGTCTTGCAGAGTCCGTTCAGTGTTACCGACTCACCATCTTTTGAAATTTATGTTCGTGCTTTTGGGCCACATGAAGGACTGTACCGCGCCCGAGTTCAAATGGCCACCGACCTGTTCTCGGATTCGCCCTACTTCTTCACCTCCCCTTGAGGCTACGCTAGCGCCGCTCATGAAGCCGCTCACAGACTCGACCAACCATCACCCGGTATTTTTTTACCGTCTGTTGACACCCACCGGCGCCGCCGATACGATGCGCCCATGTACCGATACCAGATTGAAGGCGGTATTCCCGTCAAAGGACGAATCCGCGCTGCTGGCAACAAGAACGCTGCCCTTCCCTGTATTGCAGCAGCCTTGCTCACCGATGAAACGGTTCGTCTTCGCAACGTACCGGATATCGAAGACGCACATGTCATGTTCGAAATCCTTGAGAAGCTCGGCGCCACCGTGGTGCGCTTAGAGACTAAGGGTGAGTACGAGGTGACCACACACAACATTGTCGCCTCGGAACTGCCGGTCGATCTCGCACGCAAAATCAGGGCATCAATCCTTTTCGCCGGACCAATACTTGCTCGCACCGGCAGGGTGGTACTCCCGCCACCCGGAGGTGACGTAATTGGGCGTCGGCGCCTTGACAGTCACTTTTTGGCCCTGTCGGCCCTTGGTGCCCGCATTGAGGTTGACGACGCCTATAAACTTACGGCCACCAAACTCAAGGGTAGCGAAATTTTCATGGATGAGGCCTCAGTCACCGCGACCGAGAATGCCGTCATGGCGGCAGTTCTTGCCGAGGGCGAGACCGTCATAGAAAATGCTGCCTCCGAACCCCACATCCAGGATCTCTGTAACATGCTCAACGCAATGGGGGCATCAATCAGCGGGATCGGTTCAAACATCCTTCGTATAGAGGGCAGTACCAAGCTTCATGGGGCTGACTTCTCAATTGGGGCCGACTTCATGGAGGTAGGATCATTCATTGGTCTGGCGGCCGTAACCCGTGGCGAACTCACTATTGAGAATGCGGCGCCACACCATTTGAAAATGGTGAAGATTGCGTATGCCAAACTTGGTATCTACTGGGAGGTAGATGGTGAAGATCTGCACATTCCAGCGCACCAGGAACTACGCGTTCATCCCGACATGGGTGGTATGATCCCAAAAATTGACGACGCCCCGTGGCCTGGTTTCCCGCCAGACCTCACCAGCATTATGACGGTTGTTGCCACCCAGGTAGACGGCACTGTCTTGGTGCATGAGAAGATGTTTGAGTCGCGCATGTTCTTCGTAGACAAACTCATTGGCATGGGTGCAAGAATTGTACTCTGCGATCCGCATCGTGCAGTAGTCAGCGGCCCATCTCGGCTTAGCGGGTCGGAGCTAGTGTCACCCGATGTACGCGCAGGAATGGCGATGCTGCTTGCGGCGCTCTGCGCCGAGGGCTCGAGCACCATTCACAATGTATACCAGATTGAACGCGGATACGAAAACCTAACCACGCGTCTGCAGGCTTTAGGGGCCCGCATTGAGCGAGTCACTGCATAGAGGCCACCGGTGGTATAGAGGCCACTGTTACAGAGGCCACCGGCTTTAGTGTGGGTCTTCCCCACCAAGTTCCCTGCTGAGGGTGTGGTAGGCTTCTTGTATGCGGAGGAAGGCTTCGTTAGTCATACGCTGCTGGTCTGCCGTGAGTTCCTGGGCAAGGTCGGGGTGAAACTCCGTAGCTAAGCGGCGATAAATCTTTCTGAGCCCGGCCAGGTCGATATCCGAGTCCACTCCCAGCACTGCACGTGCCTCTGCGTTCAGGCTGCGCAAAGGCCGCAACATGGTGCGTATATCCTCCGAGTTGAGCCCAAGTCCGGTCCCGATAGCTTCAAGTTGTTGAATTCGCACAGGTGAAATCTCCGCACCGTCACTGAGTGCAACCCGCAGCAGCGCTGCAAATAGCTCAGCTTTGACAACCGGAGATTCCGCCTCCACAAGACGCAAGGCTCGCGACGGATCAATGCGAGTACCCAGAACCACCGCTTCCTGCATCACAGACTCTACTTGGCGCGCCGAGCGAGCAATCAAGGGATAACGTTTACGCAGCTCCCGTTGCAGGGTACCAAGATGAAGGTCCTTCACAAATCCGTCGGCAACAACAACCCGCACCCCCAATCCAATAAAGGCAACAACCTCGAGCGGAAGGCCGGTTGCCAGCTCGGCCTCTTGGCGAGTTGGGACGGTAGTAGAGCCACTGAAACAGCGTGCAACCATGGACCCGGCAGTGCGCCGCATGCGCATGTGGTCTACCAAAAAGCCTACAAGGAAGCCCAGCGCCACCCCAAAGGGACCGGCGGCCCCAAATAGGACGCTGCGCGGCGGCTCGCACAAAACTTCTAAACTTGTCACCACCAAACCGTAGCTCACTATCACCGGACCGCCGCATAGCGCGCACCTCAGTCGGCCGGTTGAAGCGCCATGATGAGCAAAGCGGCCACAAGCACACCAGCCTGAATCACAACCGTTCCAACAAGCCCAAGTGTTGCCCCACCAAAGACAATGAGTACGGCAAGTACCACTTTGTTTAGATAGAGATAACTCGCAAAGACATAGGTCATAATGAAGGGTAATAACGGCACCGCCAGAACTGCAGCCACAATAGGGGGGGCAAGGTAGCGACTACGCATGCGCCACCCAAAGCCCGCGGCAAGAAAGGACAGCGAAACAAAACTAAACGGATGAACAAGACGAGAAAATAGTTCCAAATACATAGGGTTGGCTGCAAGCCCAAACTCGCGAGCCCGGGGTGCAAGGTCAAGCAGCACCGCCGCCGGAACGGTAGCTGGAGGAGCGGATGCGTACGAAAGCCCCAACAGCTCTCCGGCGTCAAGACTGAGGTTTAGTAGATTGCTGGCGTCTTCCGGAGGTGTTCCCTCTAAGTATTCGGCCTCGTAGCCAAGGCCGGGATAGTCGCGGTCAAGAGCCTGCAGACTTAAATGCCCTTCTATGAGCTTCCCGTAGGGTGCTCGGAGGTGATACTCCAGCTCTCCATTTGGGCCAAGCAGCACGGCTTCGATACCACGGGCATATGCAGCCTCGGCGGTTGGGGTAAACAAACTCATATGCACAAAAAGCTGTGCCCCGTCACCGTGTGCTAGTCGGAAGAAGACATCGCTTGACGACATATAGTCGTTAAGCATGCGGAGCTCATCCACAAAGAAGGAAACGTGTTCCAATTGGTCCTGAGCAATAGGCAGATAACGCTGCACATCGGGATCCCGCGGTGCGTTTTCGGCCAAAGCTTTGAAAATGTAGTAGGCCTCGATAGGACGCGCAGCCAACAGTGCATCATAGCCCCGCCGTTTCTCTGCAAATAGGCGGGCAGTTTCAGCCTCAAGCTGGCTCTCACTCATCCGTTCAATCTGTCGATATGCGCGCGCGGCAAGTCGCCGTCCCTCCGCCTCTATTTCCCCACCTATGGGTAGAGCCAAGGTTGCATAATAGTGAGCCGTGAAAAAGTCTTCCTGTTCGTATGCTCGTTCGGAGCGACGTAAGAGTTCCGCACCTGTCAAACCGAGAGGTAGCTCCGGCTCATCCCGACCATCACGCACCCCACCATCACTCCCAGCGCCCGCCTCCTGCCGCGACAGGATATCCTCCATGTGCTGCGCGGTCGAGGTGTCATACGAATGCACCGACAGGTAGGCGCGGTACTCCATCGCCGCTGCTCGATATTCGCCACGCGCTTCCAACTCAACCGCACGGTCAAATGCGTGTCGTGCAAAACGACTCTCAGAGACAGCCGATGTCTGCATCTCCTGCGCCACAGGGAGCCCCAAACCATATCCCAAACTATAGAATAGCCCAAGTCCGAGAAAGAGCATAATTCCAACCTGCATAACCTCGTAAAGCGGTCGCTGCAACGACTCATGCTCCCGGTGCCACGCGCCCAACAACAGAGCAAACCCAATAAGAACTCCACTTAGGTGGAGGGGAATGAAATAGGATAAGTAGGATGCAAAGGTGGAGCCGAATATCCAACGCCATTGAAGCATGGTTCCCGGGTCTATCTCGTTAGACGGAAAACGAACAACCGAAACTGCAAAGTGGAATGCAAAACCAGCTAAATACACAAAGATCAGCCCAATGAGGAGCCGGAGAAAGAGCTTACGCATACCCTACCCCTCTTTTCCAGTCGAGATATTTGGGCCGAAAGACGCTCAGAAGCACAAACAACAGGGCACCCGCTCCAAACACTGCGGGCACAACTAGATACTCGGGCATAACCGGTACAAGCGATAGAACAAAGTTAGTGAAGGCTGGGGCCGAAATTGCTGCGTATAGTGTAACTGTTAGGCGGAGAACTAAGAGACTCATGAGTACATTGAACAATGGCCAGCGCGTGTACCGGATCCAGACAAAGGAAGCAGCAAGGTAGATTGCAATGGCTGCACTTAGTGGAATACCGTACAACGCAGACCTATGATGGGTTTCAAGAAAATGCTCACGAGCCTGAACCACATCCCGCAAGAATGACAAGAGAAAATTAGGAGGCGCGGGCCCCGATATCCACGGCGAGGCCTGAGACCCATACCGAACTTGATCCGGGCTGTCCCCATCGCGGAGTAACAACAGACTGTTTTCATCCGTATCAAGCAGGGCCTCAGCGTAAAACCGAAGCACAGGCTGTTCCCTGGGCTGCAGTAGGACAACGTCCTCAAGACGAATGCCTTCTACGCTACCAAAGTAGACGGAGCCAGCGCCAACCTGATACATATGTCCGGCCGAAGGTAGACTCAACTCAACATCTCTGTCGACTGCGATATCTTGAAGAACACTACTAAAAATACCGGCTCCAAAAAGCAGAGCTGTTGTCAGCAAGGCAAGGTAAGGCAGGGCCACGGCAGGCATGAGTGGAGTTCGAACTATGCGAAACAACACGAGAAAACTCCCGGCAACCACCGCAGGTACAAGAGATCTATATACGAGGGCCGCAAGAAGAGAAACCGGCTCGCGTATGCCGCCGTGCTCACCAAGGTGCAACAAAAGGAGTATACCGATGGTAGTAATCAGCACACCTAGGGTAAATGCTATGATGCGTGCCGATAAGAGGAGAACGCTTCTCACGGTCGCTCATGCTACCACGCCGCAGTTTGCTGCGCAAGTTTCGCACACCTGAAATCGCAATGTATCTCTGACGGAAAATACTACAAACTATGCACAGGTTATTAACAATTGCGACTCAGCATACGCCGCACTTGATCCGCTTTGTCCCAGAAACACCAATTTCGAGCGCTTAACAAAAAGCGCTCCAAGTAAAGAGAAAACGACCTAAATTCGTGATTTTATTCCTAAATGAGGACAATTGCCGATTTCCCGCACGGGGCACCAGCAACCAGCAGACGGCTAAATGCACCCAGCACCATGGATTAAGGCTGTTTTCCACAAGTTACTCACAGCCAGTTGGTATAAACGTATTACCGGAAATAAGCCTGTAGCCAACTCCACGAACCGATTGTATGCCCGCCTCGTTCGGCAGACAGCCAACCGCCCTATCTAACTTCTTTCTAAGGCGAGAAATGTACACATCAACAAGTCGGGAATCGACTGAGACGTCTCTTCGAAGTGCATAAAAAAAGACCTCACGCGAGATGATCTCGTCGCAATGGCCAACCAGCAGTCGGAGTATCAGATACTCGCCATGGCTAATACCACAGTTAGCCTGTGGCCCGCTTAGATAGCCAGGAGCCATTTCCAGCGCCTGTCCGGCGACCCTAAAACGTCGAAATGACACGGAACGACTTAACCGGATATGAAGCTCATCTATGTCCCATGGATCTCGGAGAAAGTCGCTGCACCCTGCCCCAAAACATGCCTTCAACAATGCACCTGAGCCGTAAGCTATGCGTGGAACGTGGGGATAGCTCTGCCCGTCTCGTTCAACAACACGCGTTAGTTCCTCTGCAGGAAAGACCAGTACATCGGGTGGCGGGTGCTGATGAAAGTCGGCGCTGAAACGAACATGTACATCGTCGACTCGTTTAAAATACCATCGTAGACGCGATTCAAGCTCCGGATCCGTAAAAAGAAACTGTACAATTGGCCCGCTTCGGGGCTCAGTCGTCATCCTGCATTCGCTTCTTGAGCTCGTCCAAGTCGGCCTCTATAGAGTCTTTCACCTTAGCCTCGCCAGGATCCTGGGTAGACGACGACTCTACCCCACCTTTCTCCGGTTCTCCTATGGCCATCTTAGACTTGAGATCTGAAAGGAGTTTGTCGGTACTGGTGGTTGTACCTTCAAGGCGACGGAACTACTCCTCGAGGTCGTCGGTCTGTTCTAGCTGCGACAACTCCTCGAC
>JAIVHN010000069.1:0-5531 GCA_020201015.1 Spirochaeta sp.
AAGTACTTCGGAAAGTTTGCTTCCTAACAGTTCTTCTTTTTTTAGAAACAAATCATTTTCGTTAGCGGTGGCTATTTCCAGATAAACACCAGCTTTATCATAGGTAATGAAGAGGTCAGGAGTCACCTTTGCAATACCATCTATGAAGCTGGATTTTAAGTGCAATTTTTCTTCGGCGCGTTTGCGCTCGGTGATTTCCACAAACGCAGCAACAAAATGATCTGGCTTA
Organism: Spirochaeta sp.; assembly: GCA_020201015.1. GTDB lineage: Bacteria > Spirochaetota > Spirochaetia > DSM-27196 > SLAA01 > SLAA01. Next base: position 230 of record JAIVHN010000069.1, read on the forward strand.
ACTTGATATCCGACACAATCGTACCAACGGTCGGTTGTTTGGAGATGCTGCTCAAGGCGAATCTCTTCACCAGTCCTTGCTACATGTCCAAGTGTTCCGATCCAGTCAAAGGGCTCGTCCTCAATACCCGGAAATGCCTCTGTTACCAACTTTCCGCGAGGGTCGACGCCTGTTAGCTTTAGGTAACTCTCGTTGGCGGCGAGAAAACGATAATCTATGGCCTTACCACTATCATCGTAAACCATTTCATGGTAGGCCACTCCGATGGGGCCTTTTTCGAATAGCGCTCTGAACTTAACCTCACTCTCTTGCAAAGCCTCATCAATACGTTTCCGTTCAATCAACTCGCCCCTCAATTTTATGTTTACGTCAAAAAGCCTAAACGCCATCTTAATAGAAGCATCAATAACGGTGGTGCTTGAGTTCTTTACGACATAGCCATATGAGGTAATCTTCTCGGTTTTCTCAACAACTTCGGGCTCGGTATGAGATGAGAGAAACACTATGGGGATCTCTACCTCTTTCAGAATCTGTCGAGCAGCCTCGGTGCCATCAATACCGGAACCAAGGTCGATATCCATGAGGATTAGATCCACCGGGTGTGTAGTATCTGCAATGGTCTCTACAGCTTTTTCGCCAGTGCTTACATGATGAACGTCGTATCCATATTTCTGCAACTGTGCCTTTTCAGCCATAGCAATGAGTACTTCATCTTCAACGAGGAGAATGGTCTTTGTAATGCCATTGTTCATTCGTCAACCTTTAACAAGTTTGGATGCATTGTAACGCCTAGTTAACACTGGTGAAAGTGAAACGTAAGGAAGGTTGGATTTTTAGACGTACAAGAACACCTGTTATCGGTGATACGCGCAGTAAAACTTCTCCTTGCAGGCCACAGTTAGTATATCGGTGGAGAACAGCGGTTGATGAGCCTGAAGAATATGAAGGAGGCTTCCCTTGTACACCACATATAGACTTCACGCTGACGAACTGGCGGAAAACTTCATCAAGGCAGTCAAGCAAACGTTTAAAGACCGCAATATCGAAATTATTGTGCAGGAAGTACAAGACGAGACAGAATACCTCCTGAGTTCACAAGCAAACAAGGAGCACTTGCTCCGCTCAATACAGAACGTTGCAAATCATACGAATCTTGTTAAGGTGCAAATGGAGGAACTGTGATCATCGCGTTCGACAACGAAGAGTTCGATGATTTTCAGGCTTGGGCCGTAGAGGATAAAAAGATCTTTTCAAAGATCGGCGCTTTGATAAAAGACATTTCCCGGGATCCTTTCCAGGGCTTGGGCAAACCGGAACCGCTTAAGCATGAGCTTTCTGGATACTGGTCGCGCAGAATTTCTGAAGAGCATAGGCTTGTTTACAAATTTGAAAGTGGTACCATGTACATACTCTCCTGCAGATACCATTACTGACATCCAATTTTGCCTGATCGCTATCGGCCAGGTTCTCCATGCATCAACAATGATGGCGCCTCTACGTGGGTCTTTTGTAAACATCTCTTCGTTAACGCGCTCCGCGATGGTGGCTAGGTCTTGCAGATCTTCAAGCAGTGAGTCGTATTCTCTGATCATGTATCGATGCCTCCCGATTTTGGAAACGGGAGGGTGAAGCTGAAGGTACTTCCTTCGTTCACCCTGCTTTCTACTCGGAGATGTCCGCTGTGTCGCTGCACAAGCTCGCTGCACAAGCTCGCTGCACAAATCGAGGCCGAAACCGCTTCCCTCTTCGCCGTTTGTACCCACGGTACGGTAACTTGAATCAATCGAAAAAAGTTTGTCTCGTACGGCATCTTCGATACCAATCCCCGTGTCAGAAACAGAAATCTCGACCGCGTCGTCGAGTGACTTAGATCGTATCGTGACGATTCAACCTTCAGGTGTGAACTTAATGGCATTACTGACGAGATTCCTTATGATCGTCTCCAGCATCTGCTGGTCGGAGTATATGGCAGTCTTCCTCGGAATAAAGGGGCTTGTTTCTTGCTGTGCGCGGAACCATTCAAGTAGTTGATCCAAGAGTGACGATACGCCTGCCGCACTCCTGTTCAGTTCATCAACGATCGTTCTCTCTAAGTCGTCCATGTCTTCCCTCATCGATTCCTCGAGCATTCTGATTCCAGAGGACAAAGCTATGATCGGATTCCTGAGATCATGGGCGATTATAGAAAACAGCCGGTCCTTCTGCCGGTTGGACTCTTCGAGCTTTGACTTTTCCTCGAGAAGTTGAGCACTTATTGATCGCTCAGTCTCGACATATGAGTAGATAAGGAGCCGTATTCGGGTTTCGAATACGATGGTCATTATGACAAGCACGATTATTCCGATTGCAATCGCGATTAGGCCATTGCGAAGCGTGCGGTTGGAAGACGCGATCATGCTGGCTGTCTCGGCCTCTATAAGTCTATCAACATCGTCCAGATAGACGCCTGTTGCAACCACCCAGTCATACGGCGCGTAGAGCTTGGCGAACGAGAGCTTATGCGAAAGCTGTTCTGATCCCATCTTTAGAAAGTAGTAGTCGAAAAAGATCTGCCCGTTCCGCCGAATCCCTTCCAACTCTTCCTGGTACGGAAGATTCCCAACAATATCGGCGGTATTGGTAGACAGGGAGCTGCCCTCAGTGTCTACGAGATTCGGATGGGCAAATCGAATGGCGTAATTATCACCACCTTCGCAGTTAATGATCTCGTTGATCCATACATACCCATCATCCGGAAGCTCAGTCGTATGGATCATTTCCCTCACTTCTGCACGGAATAGATGATCGAACTCCGGGCCGCTGAGAGACGGACGCTGCAACTCCAGCCGCTGTCTAATCCGCTCTATGTCACCGATTTTTTCCACGATGATAGCTTCGAGGAACGTGCGTTTCTGATCGATAATACTCGTGGAAAGTTGCTCGATCTTGGTAGACATCTCGGCACGAATCCCCAGGTAGGCCGGAATCACGAACGAGCTAATGGTGAGGAGAAGGAGCAGAGTTATGCCAATGTAGAACAAGCGACAAATCTCCACTTTGGGATTGCGCGGACGCGAGTCGTGCACCTTTTTGACTGTTTCTTGATCACTCGGTCATTATACCATCTTTAGCGCTGGTAGCCACATTGCAGCGCTGAATCTGCTTGACAACAGGAATTACCCTGGCCGCGAATAGTGAGGCATGTTGATGATATCCGCTCAATTATACGCGAAAACTATCTTGACATGTTCCGATGTCATCCGCACATTAAGCAGAAATGAAAAACAATGAAGAACATCACCACCACGAAGTAACCGGCAAAAATTTAGGCTGGACTATCCTGTTAAATGTAGTCATTACGGTAGCTGAAGCTATTGGTGGGCTTATTTCAGGAAGTATGGCTTTGTTGAGTGATGCTGCACATAACTTCAGCGATGTTTTATCGCTAATCATCAGCTACGCTGCCAATAAGCTGAGTAAAAGAAAAGCCACTCTCAGGCAAACCTTCGGGTACAGGCGATCAGAAATATTTGCAGCTTTTATTAATTCTGCAACGTTAGTTGTTCTGTCCGTTTTAATATTAATAGAAGGCGTGCAGCGTTTAAATGAAACCCCTGAAATAGATGCCAGGTGGGTCATTGGCCTTGCCATTGCAAGCATTATTGTGAATGGCCTTAGCGTTTTGTTTATCCGCAATGATGCCCGTGACAGTATGAATATCAAATCAGCCTTTCTGCATTTATTTGGCGATATGCTCACTTCGGTGGGCGTACTAATTGGTGGATTGGCCATGAAATACCTGCACTGGTATTGGACCGACGGCTTTTTTTCAATACTCATAGCCGGTTATTTGCTCTATACAAGTTGGAGCATTCTGAAATCTTCCCTAAGAATTATCATGCAATTTACACCCGAAAACATGGAGGTGGAGAAAATTGTTAAAGAACTGGAAGAGTTACCCCAGATCAAAAACTTACACCATCTTCATGTTTGGCAAATTAACGAACACGATGTCATGTTCGAGGCCCATGCCGATGTAAACCAAAATATAACCATCAGTGAGTTTGAAATCATCCTTGAGCAAATAAAAACAATATTACAGCGTTTCGAAATAACACATTATACTATTCAACCAGAATATAAAACATCCGATAGCAAAGAACTTATTCATGAATAAGTTTGAAATAAATTTCACTGCTGTCCCTGAGTAGTCAAGGCGTCAGCGTGACGCAATTCATTGACCGCGTAGATGAGTACATTCGGTGGTGCAATGAGAAACGTATCAAACTCTCACTCGGAGGATTGAGCCCCGTCGAGTACCGTTTCCGTCTCGGATTGACGGCATGAATCAGTCCAAGAAAATGTCTGCACCCCCATATTCGGGGAGACCAATCTTGCACAAAACAAACCGGACTCTAAAAGAATTACCCCAGCCGCGACTCGAACGCGGGACCTACTGCTTAGGAGGCAGTCGCTCTATCCACCTGAGCTACCAGGGCCTATACCCCCAGTTGGGGGCCTGTGTGCGTCCGGGTGGGGGCTTGCGTCCCCGCCCGGTAGCGCAAGTCCAAGTGTAGCCAGCCCGCCCTCGGCTGTCAATGTTGAGGCCTGTTGCTTACTCCAGCTGCAGGATTAAGACCTCATGCGGTGCAATGCCGTGACCGGTCTGAATCTGCGTTCCGGGCTCGGCGTGAGTGCCAAGGAGAAGCTTCGCGCCCTCGGTCGGTAGCAGGTTGGCCAAGTCTTTCGGGACTTGGATGAATTTGCGTAAGCCAAAATTGAGCACTACGAGAATGCTCCCGGCCGCCGCGTGGGACGGGGGCGCCCCGCCAGCTGTCGTGGCTTGGTTGCCCAGGTAGCGGCGGTAGGCAAGCAGGTTGCCTTTGCCCTTGCGCAAAAACTCAATGTCGCCGGAGCGTAAGAGCTGCTCGCTCTTGCGCAGCGCGATGAGTGACTGGTACCAGCGCCACAGGGACTTAGGGTCACGTTGCTGCGCAGCAACGTTCTTGCGGACGTAGTTGTGGTGAACTCGTAGCCACGGCCGCACATCGGGCTGGCAGAAACCGCCGTGTGGGGTAGAGTTCCACTGCATGGGGGTGCGTTCCGGGTCGCGGCCGTACCACCACAACGGCCACATGCGAATGCCAAGTGGGTCCTGCAGTTCCCTGTGGTGAATGCGCAGGTTGTTCATGCCTATTTCTTCACCGTAGTAAAGGAAGGGCGTTCCGCGCAAGCTTAGCAGCATGGCGGCCGCTACCCGGGCGCGGGCTGCGGTGCAGCCTGGCTTGCGGTAACGACCATAGTGGCGGCGGCGGTCGTGGTT
>JAIVHN010000069.1:5578-6844 GCA_020201015.1 Spirochaeta sp.
CGCCCATAGTGACGGCGGCGGTCATGGTTGCTCAGGGTGAAGTTGGGCCACCCTTCATCGCCTATTGCGTTGTACCATTTACGAATTGAGTTGTAAAAGCGTGAAGCCTTCCACGGTTGAGCCAGAAAGTCAAAGTTAAATGCCAGATGGAGTTCCTGGTTGTGCTGGTTTTGATACGCGGCGGCATTGGTAGGGTCGTGGTCAAAAACCTCGCCAACAAGAACACGATTGTGCCCGTCAGCGGCAGTGTACTCCTCGGTGACCTGACGCATCTCGCGGCATATATCATGCGTCTCGGGGCGGTTGCGGTCGTATACGTGTTTCTGAAAAAGGTCTGGATCCATATTGAGTGACAACGGATTGTCGCGAAACTGGTCGTCTTTAATAAACCAGTTCACAACATCAATGCGATATCCGTCGGCACCTAAATCCAACCAGAAACGCATGACGTCGTACATCGCTTGCCTGAGCTCAGCATTGCGCCAGTTGACCTCGGGTTGATTGCGCGTAAAGCTACCGTAGTAGTACTCCTTGGTTGTGGGGTCCCACCACCATGCATTGCGAAGTTCAAACATCGATATCCAGTTGCTGGGTCGCTTTGGCCGCTTGCGGGCTGCTTTGGCCGGGCCGGTGCGTGCTTGCCCTGGATGCCAGATGTACCAGTTGCGCTTGGGGTTGTCTTTGCTCGCGCGAGCTTCAAGAAACCAGGGATGCTGATCTGAAGTGTGATTAATCACCAGATCTATGATCACCTTGATGTCTAGACGTTTTGCCTCGGCAAGGAGTGTCTTAAAGTCTTCCAGCGAACCGAATATTGCGTCGACATCGGTATAGTTTGAGATATCGTATCCAAAGTCGATCATGGGTGACGGGTAGAAGGGCGAGATCCACAACGCATCTATGCCCAGCGAGTTCTCACCTCCACGAAGATAGGAGAGGCGTTGAGTAATTCCCGGAAGGTCACCAATTCCGTCACCGTTGCTGTCTTGAAAGCTACGCGGGTAAATCTGGTAGAAGACTGCATCCTTCCACCATGCTGAGCTACTCATGCCGCCTCCTAGCCTGCTATCTTTTACTGTGATGCTGTCTGGCGATTATACTCATCATGGCCGTTGGTGGCTACCGAACTCCGGTGGCTACTGAAGTACTGAAGACCGGCCGCAGCGGTGCGGCTCTAAACGTGGCGCGGCCCTATACGCGCGCGGCCCTACAAGTATCGCTCATAGAGCAGCACCTCACCACCTCCAAATTCCTTAAGTACTGTGC